>NZ_JBVJHZ010000050.1:0-36192 GCF_055586545.1 Glycomyces sp. NPDC050141
GGGGTGGGGAACGTATCACCCCTCGCTTCGCCCCCGCGTTACAAACGAGGAACCCCCCCCCCCCCCAAAACCCCCCCCCCCCCCCCCCCCCCCCCCCCCCCCCCCCCCCCCCGTTCCCGGCTCAGGGCGCGCCGAACCAGTCGGTGAGGGCCTGCTCCAGGGACGGGACCGCCGTGTCGGTGTCCTCGTCTACCGGTGCGGCCCATGCGACATGGGCGTCGGGGCGGATCAGGAGGGCGTCGGCGGGGCGGTCGTCGGCAGTAGCGGTGACGAGGTCGACCCGGTCGTGCCATTTCGCGGCGGCCTCGCGGAGGTCGGCGCGGTCGGCCAGGTCGAGCAGGACCGGGCGTGCGGCGTGCAGGAGACCGGCGACGCTGGTCACGCCGTCAGCAGTGCGTAGTGCCAGGTCGGGGGCGAAGGCCCCGGTGAGCGGGTGGCGGTCGGCGCCGGGGACCGGGTAGCGGATGTCGGCCCCGGCGATCAAGGCGCCCATGCGGAGCAGGGCGGGCTCGTCGGCGAGGAGTTCCTGGAAGACCGCGCGGAGGGCTTCGGCGGCGGCGTCGTGCCCGCGCCTGAGCGCGACCTGCGCCTGCGTGTGCAGCATCGTGCGCTCACCGGCGAAGTGGCGTTCGGCGTGGTAGGTCTCCAGGAGGCCGTCGGGGGCCCGGCCGTGGACCTCGGCGGCGAGCTTCCAGGCGAGGTTGACCGCGTCGAGCATCCCTGCGTTGATGGCGATGCCGGTGGCGGGGAACTGGTGGGCCGCGTCGCCCGCGACCAGGATGCGCCCCTGGCGGTACCGTTCGGCCTGGCGCGCTTTGAAAGTGAACCGCGACAGGCGGCGGGGGCCGTGCACGGGCGGGCGGAACCCGAGGACGCGTTCGACGCTGTCCTGCAGTTCCTCGAGGGTCATCGGCACGTCGTCGTCGTACTCGGTGTCTTCGTCCTCGGTGGTGAAGAACGAGACGACGTCGGTGTCGGGCGAGGCGGCGAGGCCGAAGAGGCCCTGCTCGGTACGGGTGAAGCCTGCGCTGATGGTGCCGAGGCCCGGGAAGTCCACGCTGCCGTCGGGGAGCACGGTCGCTGTTTCGGGGAGGGTGACCTGGGCCAGGCGGTTGACCTCGGGGTAGGCCGTGCCGGGGAAGGGGATGCCGGCGTGTTCGCGGACGGGGCTGCGCGCGCCGTCGGCGCCGACGACGTACCGGGCGGTGAGGCGTTGCGGCCCTTCAGGACTCCGCACTTCCACAATGGCTTTGTCGTCGTCCTGGTCCACTCCGGTGACCTCGTGGCCGCGGCGGACCTCGACGCCGAGTTCGGCGACCCGCTCGTCCAGGAGCAGTTCGAGCTGCTGCTGCGGGAGCGCCAGGGCGTGCATCGGCGGGTCCTGGAGCACCGTCAGGTCCAGGTGCACGCCGCCGAACGGGAACCGGGGCGCCGGGGCGGGCCCGGTGCAGGCGGCCTCGAACCGCTCCAGGAGGCCCCGGTAGCGCAGCAGTTCCAGGATCTGGCCGCCGAGGCCGCCCGCTTTCGGGGTGTCCCGGCGCTCGGTCTTGCGCTCGAGCACCAGCGGCCGCACTCCGGCGAGACGCAGCTCCGCCGCCAGCATCAGGCCGGTCGGTCCCGCGCCGACGATGATCACGTCCCAGTCGTCGTTCATTGCTGTGCTCCAAAGTCAGTGGGTAGGGCTGCGCCCCGGTCGGGTCAAGTGTGGCGGCGGGTGCGGCGGGCGGCAATGGCGATTACCGAATGGTGCGTTCAGCCGCGTTGAACGGTGCACGTCAGGCGCGGGCGCGGCGTAGTTCGACGAGCTAGGCGACGACGAGCCGCGGGCGGGTGAGCGCCGGTCAGGCCCGGCGCAGCGGGGCTTTCGCGAACTCGCGCATGCCTTCGGCGAAGCCGACGCGGGCGCGGAAGCCGAGCGCGTCGGCGGCGAGGTCCGGGGAGGCGACGATATGGCGGACGTCCCCGAGCCGGTAGCCGCCGGTCACGACCGGCGCCGGGGCACTGTTGTCAGCACTGTCGAACGCGGCGGCGAGCGCAGCAGCCATGTCGCCCACGGTGTGCGGCTCGCCGCTGGCGATGTTGGCCGCCCCGGTCCAGTCCGAGTCGAGCGCAGCGAGGTTCGCGCGGGCGACGTCGTCGACGTGGACGAAGTCGCGGGTCTGCGCGCCGTCCTCGAAGACCCGGGGCGCCTCGCCTGATTCGAGGGCGCTGCGGAAGATGCTGGCGACGCCGGCGTACGGGGTGTCGCGGGGCATGTGGGGGCCGTACACGTTGTGGTAGCGCAGCGCGCAGACGGGCGCGCCGGTCTCGCGGCCGTACAGGAACGCGAGGTGCTCGGTGTGGACTTTGGTGGCGGCGTAGACGTTCCGGGGGTCGAGCGGGGCGTCCTCGGTGACCGGGGCCCAGGCCAGGCCGGTGCCGCACGCGGGGCAGCGGGGGTCGAACCGGCCCGCGTCGAGGTCGGCGGCGGTGCGGGGCGCGGCGCGGACGTCGCCGTGGTCGGGGCAGCGGTAGCGGCCCTCGCCGTAGACGACCATGGACGAGGCGACGACGAGGCGGCCGGTGAAAGACTGGCGCCAGAGCGCCCGCAGCAGGTTCGCGGTGCCCGTGTCGTTGTCCGCGACATAGGCGGTCACGTCGTCGAAGTCGACGCCGAGGCCGACGCGCGCGGCCTGGTGGCAGACCGCGTCCGCGCCTTCGACCGCGCGGCGGACCGCGTCCTCGTCGGCGAGGTCCCCGACGATGAGCTCCACGCTGTCGGGCAGGTTCGCTGGCGGTTCGACATGCGCCGCAAGGGAGTCGAGGACAACGACCTCGTCGCCCCGGTCGATCAGCCTGCGGCAGACCGCGGAGCCGATGAACCCGGCGCCGCCGGTGACGAGTACCCGCATAAGGCTGCCTTTCTCTGGGTCACCACTGCACGCGCAGTGCGGCGGCGAGGACGACGGCGACGGCGAGCTGGAGCGCCAGCCACGCCCGGGGGCGGGCCAGGGCGGCGCCCGCCAGGAGCACGAGGGGGACGAACGGCTGCCAGATCCGCTCCACTTCGGACGAGGACATGCCCGAGACATCGGCGATGGCTACGGCCGCGAGGCACGAGCCGACGACGATCCACATGCGGCGGTTGCGTAGCCGGGCGAGGGCAACGGCGATTGCCGGGCCGAGCGCGAGCGCGAACACCGCGAGGTTCGCGAGCAGGAAGTACCAGTACCCGCGGAGCGAGGCGACCCCCGCGTAGTAGCGCACGCGCGTGGCCCGGAGGCCGTCGAGCCACCAGTACCCCCACAGCAGCGGGGCGAGGACGACGGCCGCGGCGAGGGCCCCGCCGCCCACGAGCACGCCCCAGCGTCGGCGCCAGACCGCAACGGCCACAACGGGAAGCGCCAGCAGCGCGGCCGAGAACGAGAGCATGAGCGCGGCCCCCGCGACCAGGCCGCCCGCCACGGTCAATGCCGCCGAACGGGCGCCGGTCCGGTTCGTGGCCAGGACGAGGCACGCGACGGCGGTGAGCGTGACGCCGCCGAAGATCATGTCGGCGTTGTTCTGCCAGAACGCGGCGGGCGCGAGCGCCAGGAACGGGGCGGCCCGCCGCGCCAGCCGCTCCCCCGCGACGTCCCGACCGATCTGGAGCGCGGCGGCGATCGCGGCCGCCACCGCGAGCTTGACGACGGTGTTCTGGAACCAGAGGCCTTCGAGGCCGATCCGGGCTGCGGCCCAGAAGAACAGGACCAGCCCGGGCGGGTGCGACTGGAGGTGCACCGAGTACGCCCCGGCGAGCTGCTGCTCGATATAGCCCGCGAGGAACGGCCCCGCTCCCCCGGCGTCGTCGACGAGGTGGACGTGGCCCGCGTAGTGGCCGTCGAGGTCCGCCCAGGTCCAAGGGTGGGAGTGCGCGAAGCCCAGGGCGATGCTGAACGCGGTGCCCGCGAGCGCGGTGACGGCGGCGGCGTACCGCCAGCGCAGCCGCGCGCACGCGACAGGCAGTGCGGCGATGATCAACGTGCCCAACGCGATCGGCGCGAGCAGCGAGGCGTCGAGGTGCCACTCCCAGGTGCCGTACAGGGGCATGGCACCCAGTTCGAGGTTCCCTTCGGTGTTCGCGAGTTTGACCTGCCCGAGGAGCCAGGCCCCGGCCAGGAGCAGCGCCCACGCGGCGAGGGCGGCGGCGCCGAGTGCCGCGCGGCGGGCCGTCACCGGCGGGCTCCGGCGGGCAGCCGGACGGTGAAGCGGCAGCCCCGGTCGGTGTTGGCGCAAGTCACGGCGCCCGCGTGGGCTTCGATGAGGCCGCGGCTGATCGCGAGGCCGAGGCCGCCGCCGCGTTCGTCCCGGCGGCGGGCCTCGTCGCCGCGGAACGCGATGTCGAACACGCGCGGCAGGTCGGCCTCGGGGATGCCGCCGCATTCGTCCTGGATGGACAGTACGGCGGCGTCGCGGTCGAATGCGGCCTCGACGAGGACCGTGCCGCCCGCCGGGGTGTGGCGGATCGCGTTGTCGAGCAGGTTGGCGATGGCGCGGCAGCATTCGCGGGCCGAGACGTCGACCGGCGGGAGCGCATTGAGCCTTTCGATCACGTTGACGCCCTTGAGTTCGGCGGCGGCGCAGGCCCCGGCGAGGGAGTCGGCGACGGCCTCGCGCAGGTCGACCTGCTCGCGTCCCAGCTGGAGCGTGCCGCTGTTGATGCGGGAGAGCTCGAAGAGGTCGTCGACGAGCGCGGTGAGCCGCTCGGCGTCGGTGCGGATCTGGGCGTGGTAGCGCTTGACGGCGGCGTCGTCCTCGACCACGCGGTCGTCGAGGGCCTCGGCCATCGCGCGGATCGTCGCGATCGGGGCGCGCAGGTCGTGGGAGACCCAGGCGATGAGCTCCCGCCGGGACGCTTCGAGGGCGCGTTCGCGCCGCTGCGACTCGTCGAGGCGGCGGGAGACGTCGGCGAGCTCCCCCGCGAGGGCGGCGAGTTCACCGGGGCCGGTGACGGACGGGGCGAGCTCGGCGGCGATGCGGCCGTCGCTGCCGACCATGGTGCGGGCGTACGCGCCCACCTGCTCGGCGCCCGCGCCGATGTCGTCGCCGAGCTGCCACGCGGCCCCGAACGCGACGCCGGAGGCGACGATGAGGACCACGAAGAGCAGCACCAGGTCGTGGTAGGAGATGAACATCGCCAGTGCCGCCGTGACCACGCCGGACGCGGCGACCAGGACCGAGGAGAGCGCGACGGTCATGGTCTGGACGCGGGCGCCGCGCCCGCGCAGCCGCCGCAGGACCGCGCCGCCGATGGCCCCGGCGATCGCCGAAGCGGCCGCCGCGACAGCGACGAGCACGGCGATGTCGCGCGGCGGGAAGTCAAAGGCGAACGCCAGCGCGGTGGCGGCGGCGAGCGCCACGGCGAGGATCAGGAGCGAGCCCGCCCGCCGGTTCGCCAAGCGGCGCATCAGGGCTCCCACCGGTAGCCGACGCCGCGCACGGTCGTGAGGTGGCGGGGCGCGGAGGCGTCGTCCTCGATCTTCTCGCGCAGGCGCCGCACGTGGACGGTGACGGTGGAGGTGTCGCCGATGCTCCAGCCCCACACGGTCTCCAGCAGCTCCTCGCGGCGGAAGGCCCGCCCGGGGTTGGTCAGGAAGCACACCAGCAGGTCGTACTCCTTCGCCGTGAGGTCGAGCGGTGCGCCGCCCCGGCTGACGCGGTGTGCGGCGGTGTCGACGGCGACGCCGCCGCCTTGGAGGACCGGGGCGGGCAGGGCCTGGGACGCGGTGCGGCGCAGGACGGCCCGGACGCGGGCGGCGAGCTCGCCGGGCGAGAACGGCTTCGTCACGTAGTCGTCGGCGCCGAGGTCGAGGCCGGTGATGCGGTCGTTCTCCTCGCCGCGCGCGGTCAGCATGACCACCGGGATCGCGGTGGCCTCGCGGAGCCTGCGGCACACTTCGAAGCCGTCCATGCCCGGCATCATCAGGTCGAGGACGACGAGGTCAGGCAAGGTGGAGAGGGCGCGTTCGAGGCCCGTGGCGCCGTCGGCGGCGTAGTCGACCTCGTAGCCGTCGCGGCGGAGGTAGCGCGCGACGACCTCCGCGAGCGCGGGGTCGTCGTCGACGACCAGCACGCGCGGGTCGGGGTCGGAGTCCATGCGACTACGATGCCCGATCACTGCCGCCCGCGTCATCCGACCGGCCGAGACTTTCGCGAACCGTAAGGATCGGTGCGGCCCCGGGCGCCTTCCGGATCAGTAGCATCGGCCGCATGCAGCGGACGCATCTCCTCGTCGTGGCGAAGGCCCCGGTCCCGGGCCGGTCGAAGACGCGGCTCTCGCCGCCGTTGACCACTGTGGAGGCGGCGTTGCTCGCTGAGGCGGCGCTCGCGGACACCCTGGAGGCAGTGGCGGCGTGCGGCGCCGACCAGCTGCTTCTGGCCCTCGACGGCGAACCGGGGCCGTGGCTCCCGCCCGGATTCGAGGTGTTCCCGCAGGTCGAAGGCACGTTCAACGAGCGGCTCGCGGCGGCTTGGGCGCACGCGGGCGGCCCAGGGCTCCAGATCGGCATGGACACGCCGCAGGTGACCCCGGACCTGCTCGACGCCGCACTCGCGGTCATTGCGGACGGCGCCGAAGCGGCCCTCGGCATGGCCGAGGACGGCGGCTGGTGGGCGCTCGGTCTGGCCCGCCCGCACCCTGAGGCGTTCACGGGCGTGCCGATGAGCAGGCCCGACACCGGGAGTCTCCAGAAGCGCCGCTTGGAAGCGCTCGGCCTCGCCGTCGCCGACCTGCCGGTGCTGCGCGACCTCGACGACGCTCAGGATGCCCGTGCCATCGCCGAACTCGCGCCCGGCACCCGCACTGCCGCGCTCGTCCGCGACCTGCTCCCGGAGGTCGACGTGGTCCTGCCGGTCCTCAACGAACGCGACGCGATCCCGTGGGTGCTCGAACGGATGCCCAAGGGGTACCGGCCGATCGTGGTGGACAACGGCTCCGACGACGGCTCCGCGGCGGTCGCCGCCGCCCTCGGCGCCTTCGTGGTGATCGAGTCGCACCGGGGCTTCGGCGCGGCCTGCCACGCCGGGCTCACCGCCGCGACCGCACCGGTCGTGGCCTTCATGGACTGCGACGCTTCCCTCGACCCGGCCGACCTCCCCGCCGTGTGCGCGCCGGTCCTCGCGGGCGACGCCGACCTGGTCCTGGGCGCGAGGGACGCGGACAAGGGGGCGATGCCCTTCCATGGGCGCCTTGCGAACCGGTACCTCGCACGGCAGGTCCGGCGCACCTGCGGCGCACACGTCACCGATATCGGTCCCATGCGCGCGGCCCGCCGCGAACGGCTCCTCGCGCTCGGCACCGCCGACCGGCGCTCGGGCTGGCCCCTGGAGATGGTGCTGCGCGCCGGGCTCGGCGGCTGGCGGATCGCGGAGCTGCCCGTGGGCTACCGGCCCAGGATCGGCAGGAGCAAGGTCACCGGCACCGTCGGCGGCACGCTCCGCGCCGTCAAGGACATGCGCGCGCAACTGGCGCGGGCCCGTGCGGCCGCGCGAACACGATGAGGAGACCCATGCACGACCTTCCCCGCGCCGACGTCGGCGTCTTCGGCGGCTCCGGCTTCTACACCCTTGCGGCGCAAGCGGAGACCCTCGACATCGCGACCGACTGGGGGCGGCCTTCGGACGCGGTGCACCTCACCGAGCTGCAGGGGCGGCGCGTCGCGTTCCTGCCCCGGCACGGCACCGGCCACCGCCTCCCGCCGCACCGCGTCAACTACCGGGCGAATGTGGACGCCATGCGGCAGCTGGGCGTCAAGGCCCTCGTCTCGCCGTTCGCGGCCGGATCGCTGCGGCCCGAGATCCGCCCCGGCGACTTCGTCGTCTGCGACCAGGTCGTGGACCGCACGTGGGGGCGCGAGTCCACGTTCCACGACGAGTTCACCGACGGCCCCGTGCACGTCCCGTTCGCCGAGCCGTACGACGCGCGGCTGCGCCGGATCGTCCTCGACGCGGCCGCCGAGGTCGGCGTGAGGGCGCACGACGGCGGCACGGTCGTCGTCGTCAACGGCCCCAGGTTCTCCAGCCGCGCCGAGTCGCGATGGCACCGCGAGTGCGGCTGGGACGTCGTGAACATGACCCAGTGCCCCGAAGCGCCCCTGGCGATGGAGGCGGGCCTGCCGTTCGTCGGGATCGCGCTGGTCACCGACTACGACGCCGGGCTCGCCGAGGACCCCGACGTCGAACCGGTGAGCCAGGAGGCGGTCTTCGCGGTGTTCGAGGCGAACCTCCACAAGGTCCGGGCGCTGCTTGATGCGGCAATACCGGAGCTCGGCGCCGACGTAAGCGAAACGTAAGGTCAAACCGTGGATTCCGGGGCGGCCGCCGCCGTAGCCTCGCCTGATGAGCGACAAGCGAACCCGGTTCGAGACGCTCGCCGTGCACGGCGGCGAGCCCCGCCCCGGCCCGAACGGCTCAGTGGTCGCGCCGGTCTTCCAGAGCACGGTCTTCGAAGCCGACCCGGCGGGCGAGGCCCCGTACATCCGGTTGGGCACCAACCCGACCCAGGCCCACCTGCACCGCAGGCTCGCCGCTTTGGAAAGCGCGGAAGCGGCCGTCGCGTCCGCCTCCGGGATGGGCGCGATCACCGCAGCGCTCCACAGTGCCCTCGGCACGGGCGACCACCTCATCGCGGCCGGCGAGTTCCACGGCGGTGTGCGCCGGTTCCTCGACGAGCACGCCGCCCGCCTCGGCTGGACCTGGGACCTGGTCGACCCCGGCGACCCGGACGCCTGGCGGCGGTCCCTCCGGCCCGCCACGCGGGCGCTGCTCACCGAGACGATCACCAACCCGCTCGTCCAGGTCGGCGACCTGGTCGGCGCCGCCGGGTTCGCCCGCGAGCACGACCTCGTGTCCATCATCGACAACACACTCGCGACGCCCGTGGTCTTCCGCCCGCACACGGTCGGCTTCGACCTGGTGTGCCACTCCGCGACCAAGGCCCTCAACGGCCACTCGGACATCGCCGCCGGAGCGGTGACCGGCTCGCGCGAACGGATCAATCGCGTCGCGTCGGTCCTCGGCTCCTACGGCGCGAGCCTCGACCCGCACGCCGCGTTCCTCCTCGCACGCGGCCTCAAAACGCTCGCGCTACGCGTACGCAGGGCGAACGACAACGCGCAAGCGGTCGCCGAACTCCTCGCCGGGCACGACGCGGTCGCGGCCGTGCGCTACCCGGGCCTGCCGGACCACCCCGACCACGAGCGGGCGGCGGCGCTCTTCGACGGTTTCGGCTCGGTCGTCACGTTCGTCCCCTCCGGCGGCGCGGCCGCGGCCTACCGCATCGTCAAAGGCCTCCGGCTGCCGTACGCCGCGCCGAGCCTCGGCGGCGTCGAATCGCTCGTGACCAGGCTTTCCGTGCCTGAATCGGCGCACGGCATCGCGGGCGAGGCCGTCCGGTTCTCGGCTGGCATCGAGGCCCCCGAAGACCTCGTCGAGGACTTCGCGCAGGCGCTCGCTTTGTTTAGCGGAACGTAAGCACCGACGCCGGACATCCAGGCGCTGAGCGGTTCAGAATAGAAGCGTGGACAACTCGCAGCACGCATCGCCGCGTACCTGGGGCATCGCGGGGCTCCTCGCGACCCTCGCCGGGCTCGCCGTCGGCCATCTCGCCGCGGCCCTCACCGCGCCGCGCTCGGCGCCGCTGTCGGCGCTGAGCGACACCGTCGTCGCCATCGTGCCGCTCGAGATCGCGCACTGGTTCATCGACCTGGTCGGCACCCTCGACAAGCCACTGCTCGTGATCGGTCTCGCCATCGGCGTCGCGGTCCTCGGCGGCGGCATCGGCAGGCTGTGGCAGACCAGGCCCTGGCCCGCGCGCGCCGCCGTCATCGCGTTCGCCGCGGTCGGCGCCATCGCGGCCGTCACCCGGCCCGGCCTCGGCGCGGCCGCCGCGATCCCCTCGATCCTCGCCGGGGCCGTGGTCCTGCTGGCCCTCCAATGGTGGGCCGCACGCGATGCCAAGCGCACGGTAACGGGCAGGCGCGGCTTCCTCGCCGCCGTCGGCGGCGTCGCCGCGGCCGCACTCGGGGCGTCCTGGTGGGCGAACCGGATCGGCCCGGCCGCGATCGAAGCCGACCGCGACCAGCTCGTCCTCCCCGAACCCGACGCGCCCGCCGTCGAACCCGGCCCGGTCGCCGACTTCGAGACCGAGGGCCTCTCGACCTACATCACGCCGAACAGCGACTTCTACCGTATCGACACCGCCATCACCGTCCCGCGGATCGACGTCGACGACTGGTCGCTCCGCGTGCACGGCATGGTCGACACCGAGCGGACCTACACGATGGACGACCTCCTCGGCCGCGAGCTCATCGAACGCGACATCACCCTGTGCTGCGTCTCCAACCAGGTCGGCGGCGACCTCGTCGGCAACGCCCGATGGCTCGGCGTCTCCCTCGCCGCGCTCCTCGCCGAAGCCGGAGTCGACCCCGCCGCCGACCAGCTGGTCTCCCGCTCCTCCGACGGCTGGACCGCCGGATCCCCCACCGACCTCGTCTTCGACGGCCGCGACGCCATGATCGCCGTCGGCATGAACGGCCAACCCCTCCCGGTCGACCACGGCTGGCCCGCCCGCCTCGTCATCCCCGGCCTCTACGGGTACGTCTCGGCCACCAAGTGGCTCACCGAACTCGAACTCACCACTTTCGACGCCTACGACGCGTACTGGATCACCCGCGGCTGGTCCACACCGAAACCCATCAAGACCCAGTCCCGCATCGACACGCCCCGTTCGAAAGCCAACGCGGGCACCGTCGTCGTAGCCGGGGTCGCGTGGGCCCAGCACCGCGGCATCAGCGCCGTCGACCTCAAGATCGACGACGGCGACTGGCAGCCGTGCGAACTCTCCGACGTCGCCACCGGCGACACCTGGCGGCAGTGGCTCTTCGAATGGAACGCCCCGGACGGCGAGCACACCCTCACCGTCCGGGCCACCGACGGCGACGGCGCCGTCCAGACCAGCGAAGTCCACGGCGTCATCCCCGACGGCGCCACCGGCCTCCACAGCGTCACCGTCACCGTCTCCTGATTTGCGGGTGTTCTTCCAGGCTGTGCGGCGGTATGCTCGAAAGCTACTCACTGTACGAACAGGAGGGCCTCTGTGCGCATTAGTGATATTTTGCGATCGAAAGGCGCTGCCGTCGTCACCATCCGGCCCGACGACTCGGTCCGCTCGCTGGTGGCCAAGCTCGCCGAGCACAACGTGGGCGCGCTCGTCGTCAGCGACGACGGCGCCACGGTCGCCGGGATCGTCTCCGAACGCGACGTCGCCAGGGGCCTGCATGCGCGGCCCGATCTCTTGGACGCGCCCGTCTCGCTGGTCATGACCGCGAACGTGCACACCAGGATCGTTCACGACTCCATAGAGGACCTGATGGTGCTCATGACCGAGGAGCGCATCCGCCACGTCCCCGTCGTCTCCGACGGCGGCGTCCTCGTCGGCATCGTCAGCATCGGCGACGTGGTGAAGAACCGCATCGGCCAGCTCGAATTCGAGAAGCAGCAGCTCGAGGGCTACATCGCCGGAACCTGACCTGTGGCGGCCGGGACCGGGCCGAGCGCGTTTCACTCCGGGACGGTCAGGTCGCCTTGGGCCTCGAGCGAGAGCTCCTGCCAGTCGGCCCAGTGCTGCAGCCGGTCGGCGTACACCTTCTGGAGCAGCGGGTAGAAGCCCAGGCCCCACAGGACCCGCAGCGGCGGCGTCTCAAGGTCGACCAGCTTGAGCAGGGCCTGCGCCGACGCGGCCGGGTCGCCCGCGGGCTGGCCCTTGACCGCCTCGGCGAGCTTGGCCCGAAGCGGCACGTAGGCCGGGTGCGCGGTCGCCATGTGGCCGTTGTCGAGCGGGTCGGGGTTCTTGCCCTTCCGGGTCGCGAACCCGCCGGGCTCCACAATGGTCACCTTGATCCCGAAGCCGGCGACCTCCGCCGCCAGCGCCTCGTTCAACCCCTCCAGGGCCCACTTCGACGCGTGGTAGGCAGCGCCGAGGGGCATCGCGACGAGGCCGGCCGCCGACGAGAGCTGGATGATGTGGCCCGACCCCTGCTCGCGCAGGTACGGGAGGACCGCCTGGACGACCCAGACGGCGCCGAACAGGTTGGTCTCCATCTGGTCCCGCAGGTCCGCTTCGGTCAGTTCCTCGACGGCGCCGATCTGGGCGTACCCGGCGTTGTTCACGACCACGTCGATCCGGCCGAAGTGCGCGACGGCCGCAGCGACCGCGTCGGCGACCGCGGCCTTGTCGGTGACGTCCATCGCGAGCGGCAGGACCGCGTCGCCGTACTTGTCGACCAGGTCGCCGAAGCCCTCGATGCCGCGGGCGGTGGCGGCGACCCTGTCGCCGCGGCCCAGGGCCGCTGCGACGAATTCGCGACCGAGACCGCGCGACGAACCGGTGATGAACCAGACCTTGTTCATGGCTTCTTCCTTTGCGTGCTGTCGTTTGCGGCGCGCTGCCGCGGGTTCGCAAGTTGAACCGGACGGGGGCGCGATTGCTGACAGCACTCGGCTGTGAAGGCCGACACAGTCGGTCAGGCGCGTGGGCCTTGTATACGACTGTCACTGCCACTGCGGTGGTGGTCGGTGCGGTCCGGCCGGTTCAGCCGGTCCACAGGAGCAGGACGGCGAGGCTCGCGGCGGCCCCCGCGAAGCAGGCCGCGGCGGTTTTCGGGCTCGGCGCGGCGGTCCCGGTGTGCCCGCCGAGCATCGACTGGAGTTGCTCACGCAGTTCCTCGTTGAACGCCAGGCCCGCAGCGAGTATCAGTGCGGACGGCAGGGCGTAGACGAGGGTGTAGCCGACGAGGACGGCGACGGCGGCCGGGGCCGCTATGTCGGCGTCGATGAGGCGTTCGACGGCGAGGACCACCGGGAACGCGTTCGGGAGGTCGCCGATGGTGGCGAGCACCCCGAACGGCAGTGCGCTCCAGGCGTTCACCCACGGCGGCAGCGTGTAGCCCTTGCGTTCGCGGGGCCGCAGCCTGCGCACGCCCATGACTGCCAGTGCGACGGCGAGTCCGATGAACAGTGCGCGGCGCAGCCACAGTGTGAAGTCTTCGACGGCCGAGTCGGCGATCGACAGGCCGAAGTAGAGGGCCACGGCGATGGCCAGGAAGGACGCGGCCGCGCCGAGCATGAACGCCCAGCCGGTCGGGGCCGGGCGCTTCGCGCCGAGCAGGATCACGATGACGATCCAGATGGTGGCGGCGTTGACCGAGTCGAGCAGCGCCAGGCCCGTCAGGCCCCACAGCAGCCCGCCGGTCACGGGGCGCCGTTCCCGGCGCCGACTTCATTGCGGCCCATGCATTCCCTTCCGAGGTGCGGCTCGGCCGCAGGTCGAGGGCGGCCCGCGCCGCCCGTGGGCACAGTACCCTCCCGCGCGCAGGTTAAGAAATTAACCTTGGTTAACCGCTTGACCACTGCCGGAAACCCGAAATACAGTCCTGCGTAACCGATTAACCAACTGGTATCGGTACGACTGTGGAGAGGCGACGATGAGCCGACGCGGGTTCTACCGGCCGGAAGGCGCTTGGGTGGGAGATGTCATCCCCTGGCAGGAAGACGGCGTCTTCCACCTCTTTTATCTGTACGAGTCGCGCCGCACGCCGAAGGACGGCATGCCCTGGCACCGCGTCCTCACCGAGAACCTGGTGGACTTCCGCGAGACCGGGCCGGCGATCGCGTCCGGCGGGCCCGAGGCCGCCGACTTCAACATCTACACCGGCAGCATCGTGCTCGACGCCGACGGCGTCCACCACGCCTTCTACACCGGCCACAACCCCGAGCGCCTCGGCAGCGACGGCAAGGCGCCGCAGCTGGTGCTGCACGCGACGAGCCGCGACGGCATGGCGACCTGGCAGCGCCGCCCCGAGGACACGTTCGGGGCCACCGCGGGCTATGAGAGCAACGACTGGCGCGACCCGTTCGTCTTCTGGGACGGCGAGGCACGGCTGTGGCGGATGCTCATCACCGCACGGCACACGGACGGGCCCGCCCGGCGCCGCGGCGTGATCGCGCAGTGCACCTCCCGCGACCTCCAGACCTGGGAACCCGCGGCGCCGTTCTGGGACCCGCGCCGCTACATCGCGCACGAATGCCCCGAGGTGTTCCAGTGGGGCGAGTGGTGGTACCTCGTCTACTCCGAGTTCAGTGACGCCTTCACCACGCGCTACCGCATGAGCCGCAGCCTCCACGGCCCCTGGATCACGCCCGAGCACGACACGCTCGACGGCCGCGCGTTCTACGCCGCGAAATCGGCCGAGCGCGACGGACGCCGCCTCTTCTTCGGCTGGATCGCCTCCCGTGAAGGCTCACGGGACGACGGCGCCTGGCAGTGGGCCGGGACGATGTCCGTGCTCGAAGCCGAGCAGCGCCCCGACGGCACGCTCGCGTTCCACCCCGCCGAGGAACTGCGCCGCACCTTCGCCGATGGGGCGGATGCCATCGTCCCCGGCACAGTGCTCCGCGCGCCCGACGGGTACGCGGACGTGCTCGCCGATACCGAAGCGCCCGAGTCGTTCCGGCTCGTCGCGAAGTTCGACATCGGTGCGCGCACCACCGAATGCGGCGTCCTGCTGCGCGCCAGCGCGGACGGCGACGAAGGCTACGCGCTGCGGCTCGAACCGAAGCGCGGGCGGCTCGTGTTCGACCGCTGGCCGCGCCGCACCACCGGCGGCGAGCAGTGGCAGATCTCCGGCGACGTGCCCTTCCACGTGGAACTCGAACGCCCCGTCCCGCTCGGCCCCGGCGAGCACGAACTCGAAGTCGTCGTCGACGGCGACCTGTGCGTCGCCACCGTGGACGACTCGGTCGTCCTCAGCACCCGCCTCTACGACCGCCCGACCGGCCGCCTCGGCGCGTTCGTCGGCGAAGGCGAGGCCGTCGTGACCGCGTTCGCGGTTCACACCCGCGTCGAAGCGCCTGCGCCCCAAGCGGATGCGCTGCTCGCCGCCGCGAACTGAACCATGCCCAGCCCAGCCCACCGAGCCCTGCTCATCAGATCAATGGAGATTCGACCATGAAGACGCCCAACCGGGCAGCGGCAAGCCTCGCCGCCGCCGCTGCCGCACTCCTCGTCCTCGCCAGCTGCTCCGGCACGACCGGCGGCGCCGACCCCGCCGACGTGAACCCTGAAGGGGAGATCGTCGCCCGCGAGATCTCCTGGCTGCTCTCGCGGCCCGCCGACGGCGGGGTGATCACCGCGATGCAGCAGATCGCCGACGAGTACGCCGCCGAGCACCCCGGGTTCGCGCTCAACCTCATCACCACCCCCGACCGGCCCTCGTACATCCAGAAGTACGAGACGCTGGCGGCCGCGAACCAGCTGCCCGAGCTGTTCGACACCGACGCGACCCCGTTCGCGCAGAAGCTCGCCGAGTCCGGCCGCATGATGGACGTGGACCTATTGCTCGAGGACCTCGGCCTCGCCGAGGAGTACCGCGATGCGGCCCTGAACTACCAGCGCTTCGACGACGGCTCGCTCTACATGGTGCCGTTCGAGTTCCAGCTGGAGTTCTTCTGGTACAACACGGCGCTCCTGGAGCAGGCCGGGGTCGGCGTCCCCTCCAGCCTCGACGACTTCCCCGCGATGTGCGAGGCGCTGCGCGCCGAAGGCGTCACGCCGATCGCCCTCGACGGGCAGGACCAGTGGCCGCTGGAGCGGTACATGGCCTACTACCCGTTCCGCATGGCGGGCCCGGAGTACATCCAGGACCTCAAGAACGGCGAGGCCTCGTTCAGCGACCCGGCGGGCCGCGCGGCCGTCGAATGGCTCTACTCGCTAGGGCAGGCTGGCTGCTTCCAGGAGGGGTTCTCCTCCACGGGATATGCGGACGCGCAGGCGCTCTTCACCTCCGGCGACGCCGCCGTCTACAACATCGGCACCTGGGAGCTCGGCAACCTCGCGACCGAGGCGCTCGACCCCGCCGTGCGCGACTCGGTCGACTACTTCACGCTGCCGACGATCGAAGGCGCCGTCACCGCCGACAACGAGTACGTGACGCCCTCGGGCATCGGCATGGCCGTGAACGCCAAGACCTACGACCCGCTCGTGCGCGACTTCCTCGCGTTCGCGCTCGAACGCTACCCCGAGCTGTACGCCGCTACCGGGGCCCTTTCCCCCACCACCAGCGCCGCGACCACGGTTCCCGCCGACGCGACCGAGCTGTACCCGCGTGCGGTGGAGCAGTCGGACGGCGTGGGCGTCTCCATCGCGATGCCGTGGGACACGCAGCTCGACCCGGCCACCAACACCCGGCTCCAGCAGGAGCTGACCCTGCTCGTCCAGGGCGACACCACCCCTGACGAGTTCATCGTGACCATGGACGCGGCCCTCATGGAGAACCTCGATGGCTGACCTCGCACAGGCCGGGACGGGCGCCGCGCGCCCGCCCCGGCGGGGGCGGCCCGCACCGAAGTCGATGCTGCCGCGCCGCTCCGCGCTCTCCGTCGCGGTGTTCCTCGTCCCGCCGCTGCTGCTCTACGGCGCGGCCGTGCTGCTGCCGATCCTGCAGTCGCTCTTCCTGAGCCTCTTCAGCTGGGACGGCATCACCGACATGGAGTTCGTCGGCCTCGACAACTACGCCAAGATGCTCACCCGCGACGACGTCTTCTGGACGGCGTTCGCCAACGCGCTCGGCTACCTCGCGATCTGCCTCGTGCTCCAGCTCGGGGGCGCGCTCGCCGTCGCCGGGCTCCTCACGGCGCTCCCGCGAGTACGCGAACTCGTGCGGACCCTGTACCTGCTGCCCGCCATCATCTCCACGGTCGCCATCGCGTTCCTGTTCCAGCGGATCTACTCGATCGAACCGGTGGGCCTGCTCAACCAGGGCCTCGCCTGGGTCGGCCTCGACGGCCTCCAGACCGCGTGGCTCTCCAACGTGGACACCGTGCTCGCGGCCGTGTCGGCCCCCGAAGGCTGGCGCTTCACCGGGCTCTACATGCTCATCGTGTACGCCGCGCTCATCGCGGTGCCCAAAGAGCTCGAAGAGGCCGCGCGGCTCGACGGCGCGACCTGGTGGCAGACGTTCTGGCGCATCCGCTTCCCGTACATCCATCCGGTGTGGATCACCACCACGGTGATGGCCACGACGTTCGCCCTGCGCGGCTTCGACATCCCGTACCTACTCACCGGCGGCGGCCCCGGCCAGTCCTCGGAGCTCCTGACCACCTACATGTACAAGACCGCGTTCGTCCACACCGACTACGGGTACGCCAGCGCGATCGCCGTGTTCATCGTCGTCGAGTGCCTGGTCGCGGTCGGCCTCATCTTCCTGCTGCTCCGTCGAAGGGACGAATCGTGACCACGGCCTTGCGAACCCGGCCAACGGAAACCGCGGCCCCGGCCCCGGCGGTGAGGCGCTCGCCGCGCCTGCGCGCGCAGCGGTTCCTGCTGACCGCGACGATCGTGCTCATCGTGATCGCCCAGGTCTACCCGCTCGCGTGGCTGCTGCTGACGAGCTTCCGCACCGCCTCGGACTTCGCGGGCGGCAACCCGTTCGCACTGCCCAGCGAGTACACACTGGACAACTACGCGCGGGCGTTCGACGCGGGCGACCTCGGGTTGAACATCGTCAACAGCCTCATCGTGACGCTCGGCGCGAGTGCACTGATCGTCATCGCCGGCATGATGGGCGCGTACGCGCTCCAGGTGCTCGGCTTCCGGGGCAGCGGCGCCGTCCGGGCGCTGTTCCTGCTCGGCGTCATCGTCCCGGTGCAGATCGCATTGGTGCCCTTGTTCATCGACTACTCGCGAGTGGGCCTGCTCGACACGCACCTGTCGATGATCGTGCCGCTGGCGGCGTTCTCGCTGCCGATGGCCGTGTACCTGTTCTCGTCGTTCTACGAGTACATCCCGCGCGAGATGTACGAGGCGGCGTCGCTCGACGGCGCGGGCCCGTACCGGATCTTCACGCGGATCACCTTCCCGCTCTCGGTGAACACGATCATCACCGTGGTGCTCGTCAACAGCATCTTCATCTGGAACGACTTCATCTTCGCGAACACGTTCGTGCTCTCGGACGGGCTCAAGACCATCCCGCTCGGCCTCCAGAACTACATCGGGGCGATGGGCAACACCGACTGGACCGCGACGTTCGCGGCCGTGTGCGTCACGGTGACGCCGCTGCTCCTGGTATTCCTCGTCCTGAACAAGGCCATGATCAACGGGATCGAGAGCGGAGCGACCAAGGGATGAGCACCCCAGAGCAGAAGAGCAGCGCGAACGTGACCATGCGCGACGTCGCGAAAGCCGCCGGAGTCTCGGTCGCGACGGTCTCGCACGTCGTGAACGACAAGCCCGGCGCGCGGATCGGCGACGACGCCCGGCAGCGGGTGCTGGAGGCGGTCGCCGCACTCGGGTACCGGCCGAACGCGCTGGCGAGCACGCTGTCGCGGGGGAAGTCGCGGTTCATCGGGCTGGTCGCGGACGCGATCGCGACGACGCCGTTCGCGGGCCAGATCATCCACGGCGCGCAGGACGAGGCGTGGAAGCACGGGTACGTGCTGCTGGTCGCCAACACCGAAGGCCATGCGGCCGTAGAGAACGACGCGATCGCGATGATGCTGGAGCAGCGGGTGCGCGGCATCCTCTACTCGACCTGGTACCACCGCGAGATCGCCGTTCCCGAAGTGCTGCACCAGACCGACACGGTGCTCGTGGACTGCTATGCGGAGGGCAGCGGCCTGGCGGCCGTGGTGCCGGATGAGGAGCAGGGCGGGCGTACGGCCACTGAGGAGCTGCTCTCCGCCGGTCACCGCCGGATCGCGTTCATCAACACGACCACGCCGTCCCCGGCGCGGACCGGGCGCCTCGCCGGGTACCGCGCGGCCCTCGAAGCGGCGGGCGTCGCCTTCGACGAGGCGCTGGTGTTCCCGGCCGCGCCGGAGCAGGAGGGCGGGTACGCCGCCACACCTGAGGTTTTGGCCTCCAAGGCGACTGCCGTGTTCTGCCACAACGACCGGGTGGCGATGGGCCTCTACGACGGCCTGCGCGAGCGGGGGCTGCGCATCCCCGAGGACATCGCGGTCATGGGCTTCGACAACCAGGACGTCATCGCCGCGCACCTGCGCCCGCCGCTGTCCACTGTGGCGCTCCCGCATTACGAGCTGGGTGCGGCCGGGGTGCGGCTGCTGCTCGGCATCGACCCGTCCGACGCCGCCCGGCCGCAGCGCGTCACCTGCCCGCCGGTCCTGCGGCACTCGATCTAGGAGACCCCGTGCACGAGCCGAACCGCGCCGTTCCCAGGCCCGCGTTCCACTTCACGCCCCAGAGCAACTGGATGAACGACCCCAACGGCCTCGTCCACCATGCAGGGCTGTGGCACCTGTACTTCCAGTACAACCCCGAAGGCCCCGACTGGGGCAACATGAGCTGGGGCCACGCGACCAGCACCGACCTGGCGCACTGGACCGAGCATCCGGTGGCGTTGCGCTACAGCGAGAAGGAGCAGATCTTCTCGGGGTCCGCCGTCGCTACTGAGAACGGCCTCACCGCCTATTACACGAGCGTGGGCAGCGACGGACGCCAGGCGCAGTCGCGGGCGGTCAGCCGCGACGGCGGGTTCACCTGGGAGCCCGACCCGGGCAACCCGGTGCTCGACCGGGGCTCGAAGGCGTTCCGGGACCCGAAGATCATCCGCTTCGACGGTGAGTGGATCATGCTCGCCGTCGAGGCCGACGACCGCCAGGTGCTCTGCTACGCCTCGGACGACCTGCGCGCCTGGGAGTTCCGCAGCGCGTTCGGCCCGATCGGGGAGGCGGGCGTCGTGTGGGAATGCCCCGACCTCGTGCCGCTCGCGCTCGACGGGGACCCGGACGACGTGCGGTGGGTGCTGCTGCTGAGCACGAACCCCGTCGGCGACGACCCCGCGGGCTCGTCGATGCACTACGTGGTCGGCCGCTTCGACGGGGTCGCCTTCGTTCCCGATGCGCCGCAGCTCAAGCGGCTCGACCACGGCCGCGACTACTACGCCGCCGTCACGTTCGACAGCGCACCGGACGGCGAGCCGGTCACGGTCGGCTGGATGGGCAACTGGCGCTACGCGGGCGACTTCCCCTCCGCCCCTTGGCGGGGCGCGATGTCGCTGCCGCGCCGCCTGTCGCTGCGGACCATCGGCGGCGAACCGAGCCTCGTGCAGGAGCCGCCGGAGTTCGTGCGCGCGCACCTCGCGCGCTTCAGTCCACAAGTGGCAGCCGGAGTCGTACCGCCGATCGAGCTCAGCGGCCACTCCCTCATGGAGCTCAAGTGGCATCCGGCGACCACCGGTGACCTGCGGATCACGTTGCGCGGCAGTGCAGACGCCTACGTCTGCATCGTGCACGACCTCTCCGCAGGAGTCCTGCGGATCACGCGCGGCGGCCCGGCTGCAGAAGCCGTCCACCCGGACTTCCCGTCCACGAGCACCCTGCCACTGCCAGGCACAGCCCCGGCGCGGCTGCTGCTGAGCCTCGACGGGCCGCTGCTCGAAGTGTTCGCGGGCGACGGCGAAGCGACCGCCTCGAACCTCGTCGTCCTCGGCCCCGGCCCGGTCACCGCGAGCATCGACTCGCACGGCCCGCTCACCGTGACCACGGCCGAAGTGCCTGTGCCGGAAGCAGACACGGCGCCGACCCTCGTCGGCGCCTGAACACCTCATCCACGGCGGGTGCACGAGGCACCCGCCGCATCCCGGAAGGAACCGTGCAATGACGCATCACCTCTCCCGACGCCGCGCCCTCCAAGGCGCCGGAGCGGGCGCGCTCGCCCTGTTCATGGGCACCGCCGCACCCGAAGCCGCGCAGGCGCAGGCCTCGCAGCGGGCGGTCTACCACATGACCCCGCCCACCGGCTGGCTCTGCGACCCGCAGCGGCCCGTCACCACGAACGGCGCCTACCAGCTGTACTACCTGCACTCCGACGTCAACAACGGCGACGGCGGCTGGGACCACGCGACCACCGCCGACGGCGTCGACTTCACCCACCACGGCAACGTGATGCCGATCCAGAACACCGTCCCGGTCTGGTCCGGCTCCGCGGTCGTCGACACCGCGAACACCGCGGGCTTCGGCGCCGGGGCCGTCATCGCCCTCGCCACGCGCCCCACCGACTACGTGCGCAAATACCAGGAGCAGTACCTCTACTACTCCACCGACGGCGGCTTCAACTTCACGATGCTGCCGAACCCCGTCATCGTGAACACCGACGGGCGCACCGCGACGACCCCGGAGGAGATCGCCAACGCCGAATGGTTCCGCGACCCGAAGGTCCACTGGGACACCGCACGCGGCGAATGGGTCTGCGTCATCGGCCGGATGCGCTACGCCTCGTTCTACACCTCGCAGAACCTGCGCGACTGGACCTGGCGCAGCAACTTCGACTACCCGAACCACGACCTCGGCGGCATCGAATGCCCCGACCTGTTCGAGATGACCGCGGGCGACGGCACCCGCCACTGGGTGTTCGCAGCGAGCATGGACGCCTACGGCATCGGCCTGCCGATGACCTACGCCTACTGGACGGGCGCGTGGAACGGCACCGCGTTCACCGCCGACACCCTCGAGCCGCAATGGCTCGACTGGGGCTGGGACTGGTACGCGGCCGTCACCTGGCCTTCGATCGACGCGCCCGAGACCAAGCGCCTCGCGATCGCCTGGATGAACAACTGGAAGTACGCCAACCGCAGCGTCCCGACCGACGCCACTGACGGCTACAACGGGCAGAACTCGATCGTCCGCGAACTCCGCCTCGAACGCCAGTCCGGCGGCTGGTACTCCCTGCTGAGCAGCCCGGTCGCGGCCCTCGCCAACTACGTCACCGCCACGACGACCCTGCCGAACCAGACCATCAACGGCAGCGCGGTCCTGCCCTGGAGCGGGCGCGCCTACGAACTCGAACTCGACATCGCCTGGGACGCAGCGGCGAACGTCGGCGTCTCCGTCGGCCGCTCCGCGGACGGCAGCCGCCACACCAACATCGGCAAGTACGGCGCCGAGCTCTACGTCGACCGCGGCCCCTCGGACCTCGCCGGCTACGCCCTCGCGCCCTACACCCGCGCGGCCGCCCCGATCGACGCGGCCGCCCGCACCGTCCACCTCAGGATCTTCGTCGACAAGCAGAGCGTCGAAGTGTTCGTCAACGCCGGACACACCACGGTCTCCCAGCAGGTGCACTTCGCCGACGGCGACACCGGCATCTCCCTGTACACCGACGGCGGCCCGGCCACCTTCAGCAACATCCGCATCCGCGAGTTCGCCAACCCGATCTAGCCGCGCTCCCGGGCGCCTGGCCCCTGCATCCGGGTCCAGGCGCCCGTCCAAGACGGCCTCGCTGGTCAAAGCGGCTAGGGGGAGCCGAAAAGCCTCCTCGTGAGCCGCGAGGCGCTGTTACCGTCGAATGGTGGAGGGCGTCCTGCCCGCATCGAGCCCGCCGGGAATGGAGGTCCACGATGCGCGCGGCCGTATTCAGCACGAAACCCTATGACGAGGCGTCACTGCGCCGAGCGAACCGCGCAGGAGACCACGAGCTGCTGTTCCTGGAACCCCGCCTCGCACCTGAGACCGCGCTGCTTGCACACGGCTGCGCGGCGGTGTGCGTCTTCGTCAACGACGATCTCGGTCCCGAGACGCTCACAGCATTGGCCGCGCGCGGGGTGCGGTTCGCAGCGCTGCGGTCGACCGGGTTCAACCATGTCGACCTGCGAGCGGCGGCTGCGCTCGGCATCTCGGTCGCCCGGGTCCCGAACTACTCCCCGTACGCGGTCGCCGAGCACTGCACGGCGCTGATCCTCGCGTTGAACCGGAAGATCCACCGCGCCTACAACCGGGTGCGCGAGCACAACTTCTCGTTGAACGGGCTGCTCGGTTTCGACCTGCACGGCCGCACGGTGGGCGTGGTCGGGACCGGCAAGGTCGGGACGTGCTTCGTCCGGATCATGGCCGGGTTCGGCTGCCGGGTGCTCGCGAACGACCCGTACCCGAGCGAGGCGGCGCGGTCCGCCGGGGCCGAATACACCGCGCTGGAGGAGCTGCTGGCGGCGTCGGACATCGTCTCGCTGCACTGCCCGCTCACGCCCGAGACCTTCCACCTGATCGACCGCGAGAAGATCGCGCTCATGCGCCCGGGCGCGATGCTGGTGAACACCAGCCGCGGGGCCGTGGTGGACACGGCCGCGGTCATCGAGGGCCTCAAGAGCGGCCGGATCGGGCACCTCGGGCTCGACGTGTACGAGGAAGAGGCCGAACTGTTCTTCGAGGACCTCTCCGAGGAGCTGATCGGGGACGACGTGTTCGACCGGCTCAACTCGTTCCCGAACGTGCTCGTCACGGGGCACCAGGCGTTCTTCACCGCCGAGGCGGTCGAGGCGATCGCGGAGACGACGATCGCGAACCTCACTGGGTTCGAGTTCGGCGGCACCGGGCTCCATCCGGTGGCGCTCAGCCGGGGCTGAGCTTGCGGGAGCGGTTGTCAGTGACCGTCGCGGAACACCACGACCGGGCAGGCCGCGCGTTGGACGCAGTCCTGGCTCACCGATCCGAGGAGCGAGCCGGTCAACCCGCCGCGTCCGCGGCTGCCGACTACCAGCAGTTCAGCGTCCTCAGAGAGGTCGACCAGCACCCTGTCCGGATGCCCTTCAACGAGGAGCCGCTCCACCCGCACGCCCGGCACCACGGCCTCGGCCCGCTCCACGGCGGCGTCCAGCAGCGCTTGCTCGGTTTCGGCGAACTCGTCCCCGGCCAGCATCGTCACCGCCTCAGCGTGCAGCGGCGGCAACTGCCAGGCGTGTACCGCCGTGACCTTCGCTCCGGTCACCGCAGCCAGCCGCAGCGCCCACTCCAGCGCCCGCTGCGACGAAGCCGAGCCGTCTACGCCGACGATCATGCCGCCCCGCCGTGGATCATCCACTTCCGCCCCCTCGCTGTGCGATCACGACACCATCGGGCGTCGTCGCTCCTCCTCAGCATGCGAGCAGTTGCGGCACAGCGACGCGCTTTCCCTCGATCGCTCCCGGAAACCGCTGACATTCGCGGTGGACAGCGCGACGATCGCTGCTGTCAGATCGCGGGCTCCTGGCCCTCGGCCCGCTCGTTCGCGGGGGGCCGGGCCTGGTCGGGGATGGCGGGGGCTCGGGTGCAGTCGCAGGTGCCGTCCGCGTGGGCGGCGAGGGAGTGGGCGTCGCGCCAGAGGTGCTTCTCGAGTTCGACGCGGGAGGAGGTGCGGCGGAACGACCGCAGAACGCCTGCGTCGCCAGCAGCAAGGGGATCGCGACGGCGAGGCTCGAGTAGACCTGGGGCGCCGGGGTCGCATCCGCGACAACGCCCGTTCTGTCCCGTGCCGTCAGATCCAGTCGCGCCACTTGAAGACGAAGTAGAGGACGACGGAGACGCTGAGCATGAGGGCCAGCGCGAAGGGGTAGCCCAGGAGCCAGTGCAGTTCGGGCATGTGGTCGAAGTTCATGCCGTAGACGGTGCCGACCAGGGTGGGGGCGAAGAGGATCGCGGCCCAGGAGGAGATCTTCTTGATCTCCTCGTTCTGCGCCAGGCTCGTCTCGGTCATGCGCCGCACTTCTTCGTTCTGGCGCTGGCCGACGACGGTGGCGTTGACGGCGAGCATGTTGGCGAGGAGCTCGCGGAACGCGCCGATGCGTTCGGCCACGCGCTTGGTGTGGTCCTCGACGTCGCGCAGGCGGCGCTGGAGTTCCACGTCCACCCGGTACTTCTCGAAGCCCGCGCGGAGGGCCTCGAACATGTCGAGGAGCGGGTCGACGGCCCGCTGGAACTCGATGACCTCGCGGCCGAGGGTGTAGATGCGGCGGGAGACCTCGACGTCCCCGCCGAAGACCTGGTCCTCGATCTCGTCGATGTCGTTGGCGACGCCGCGAAGGACCGGGTCGTAGTCGTCGACGATCTGGTCGAGGATGGCGTACAGGATGGCCTCGGGGCCCAGGCGCAGCAGGTCGGGGTGCTCCTCCATGCGGCGGCGGACCGCGCCCAGGTCGGGGCTCTCGGAGTGGCGGATGGTCACGACGAAGTCGGGACCGACGAAGATGTGGAGTTCCCCGATGTCGACGACCTCGGTGGAGTCGACGTACCGGGCCGGGCGCAGGACCACGAAGAGCGTGTCGCCGTAGCGTTCGAGTTTGGGCCGCTGGTGTGCTTCCAGGGCGTCCTCGACGGCCAGTTCGTGGAGGAGGAACTCGGCGGCGATCTCCTCGACGTCGGCCTTATTGGGCCGGTAGAGCCCGATCCAGCCCAGGCCCTTGCGGTCGCGCACCAGCTCGTAGGTCTCCGCCAGGGACACAGGCTCGATCCGGCGGCCTTCGCAGTAGACCGCGTTGTCGACCACGGATTCCCGGTCGGGAGCGGGCTCGGGGGCCTCGGGCCGTGCCGCTTCGGGGGCGTGCTTGCGGCCGCCGGGGCGCAGCGAGGCGAAGGACTCCTTGACGGCGCTGGTGACCGGGTCCAGCGGCGACTTGCGCGGCGGGTGGCCTTCGGGGTCGTGGTCGGGTCGGTTGGGCCTGGCCATGTGGTGTCCCTCCGTATCGGGCGTGCGGTACGCCGCATTGACGTTAGCGCCGTTTCGTGAACGCCGGGCCCTCACCTCGCGGGCTGTCCTGAGTGGCCGGGTGCCGCTAACCTGTAACCCAGCGCACATGAATGGGATTCGCTTACTGGGGCGGGAGTTCGGATGGCAGTGGACCGGGACGCCGTCGAGCGCGCGCTGCTGGCGCGCCTGGCCGACCGGGACCGGATCTCGGAGCGGCTGCTCGAGTGCGAGTCGCGGGTCGCGTTCGCGGCATTGCGCGCCGAGGCGGCGGCCGTTCCCGGCGGGCGGTGCGCCCGGGCCCTGCTCGAGTGGGAGGCCCTGTGGCACCGGTTCAACGACTGGGACGCCGCCGTCAGGTCGGCCGCTTCCAAGCGGGACCGCCGAGGGCGTCTGGGCGCCAAGGAGGCCGCCGAGGTTGAAGTGGCGCTCACCGGGCCTTCGGTGCCCGACCCGGACGCGGAGCGGTCCCTCGTGGCGGAGCCGCCGCGGCTCACCCTCGCCGAGGCCGCCGCGCGCATGGAGACCCGCTACAGCGCCGTCCTTGCGCTCGTCGACGAGGTCGAGGCGGCCTTGGACGCGGCGAGGCTGGGCGACGACCTGCCCGACCGCGTCGCGGCGCTCGCGGAGCAGGAGCGCGAGCTCCTGCGGCTCTGGCAGGCCGCCGCCGAACGCATCAGCGAACCGCCGGTCCCCCGGCCGCGCACGCCGGTGCCTGTGCTCGCCGAGGCCCTGCGGCGGCTGCCCGGGTTCGGCGAACCGGGCTGGATCGACGCCGCCGCCGCGCATACGGCGCTGCGGAGGAAAGTGGACGCGGCCGCCCGCGAGCTCGACGCGGCGATGATCGAAGTCGAACGGCCGTTGCGCGAACGCAACCGGATGCGCAGCGAGGCCCAGGCCCTGCGGGCCCGTGCCGAACGGCTCGGCCTCGCCGACACCCCGGCCTTCGCCGCCGCCTGGCGCCGCGTCCGGACCCTGCTGTGGACGGCGCCCTGCGCGCTGCCCGAGGCCCGCGCCGCGCTCGATGCCCTAGCGCCGCAAACGAACGGAGACCGCACATGAGCAACCCCTGCACCGCCTGCGGCGGGCTCGTCGACGAGGACGGCTACTGCGAGGACTGCGGGCTCCTCGCCGCCGCACCGGTCCCCGCAGCCGCCGCGTCCCACACGACGGGCCGTACCGCCGGGCGCAGCGTCGGCCGGATCGGGACGGGCCTCTCCGACCTGCCGTCGGTGCCCGTCACCGACCCCGAGCCGGCGCTCATGACCGACCCGGCCGTCCCCGAGCAGCACCGCCTGTGCCCCAAGGGCCACCCGGTCGGGCGGACCACCGCGAAGCGGGCCGGGCGCGTCGCCGGGTTCTGCCCGGAGTGCGGGGAGCGGTTCGACTTCACTCCTTCTTTGAGCCCGGGCGACCTGGTCGCCGGGCAGTACGAGATCCGCGGCTGCATCGCGCACGGCGGCCTCGGCTGGATCTACCTCGCTGCCGACCGGAACCTCGACGGCAAATGGGTGGTCCTCAAGGGGCTCATCAACTCCAACGACCCGTCGGCGCTGGCCGCCGCCGAGGCCGAGCGCCGGTACCTCGTCGCCGTCGACCACCACGGCGTGGTCAAGATCCACAACTTCGTGCAGCACACCGACACCCGGGACGGCCGCGTCCACGGCTACCTGGTCATGGAGTACGTCGGCGGCGTGTCGCTGGGCGAGCGGCTGCGCGCACATGTGGCCGAGCACTACGCGCCGTTCCCGGCCGCGTGGGCCGTCCCGTGCGTCCTGGAGGTGCTCGCGGCCTTCGGGTACCTGCACGAGGCGGGCATGGTCTACTGCGACCTCAAGCCCGGCAACATCATCCAGGCCGGGGACCGGATCAAACTCATCGACCTGGGCGCGATGCGCCGCATCGGCGACGCCGACGGCGACGTCTGGGGCACCGTCGGCTACCAGGCCCCCGAGATCACCGGCGACCGCACTCCCGACGCCGTCTCCGACCTCTACACGGTGGGGCGCACGCTCGCGGTCCTCACCCTCGCGTTCAGCCCGGCCCAGCGCGGCGCGGACGGCAGCCTTACCGCCGCTCCCCTGCCGCCGCGCCCGCCCGGCTTCGACGAATCGCTGTACCTGTTCCTCGAACGGGCCTGCCACGCCGACCCCGCAAGGCGGTTCGACACGGCCGCCGACATGGCCGAGCAGCTCACCGGGGTGCTGCGGCAGATCCGCGCCGCCGAGGACGGCGTGCCCTACCCGGCGGTGTCCGGCCACTTCGGACCCGAGCGGGGCGCGGTCGCCGCGAAACTCGACGACGACCCGGACCGCCTGTTCACCGGAGTCCTTCCGTCCGAGGCGAAGCGGCTGCTGCCGGTGCCGCTGGCCGACCCCGCCGACCCGGCCGCGATCGCCCTCGCCACGCTGGCGCTGCTTCCGGCGGAGACCGCCCTCGACCTGGTCGAGGCCCTGCCGCCGAGCCCCGAGGCCCGCCTCGCGCGCCTGCGCCTCGCCGCCGAGACCGGGGCCGACACGGCGGTGTTCCTCGCCGAAGCCGAAGCGGCCGTTGGGGAAGACTGGCGGCTCGACTGGTACCGGGGGGTCAGCGCGCTCGCGGCCGAAGGGACGCGGGAGGAGGCGCCGCGCTGGTTCGGACGCGTGCGGGCCCACCTCCCCGGCGAGCTCGCGCCGCTGCTCGCGCTCGCCGTGAGCGAGGAGCTGCGCGGCGACCGCGACGTGCCCGCCGCGCACCTCCGGACCACGGTCGCGGCCGGGCAGTACACCCGGGTCTGGCGCACCGACCGCAACCACACCAGCGCCGCGTTCGGCCTCGCACGCACCACTGAGGACACCGCGCCGCTCGAACAGGTCCCGCCCTCCTCCAGCCACTACCTCGCCGCGAGGCAGCTGCTGCTCGCCGGGACCGTCCGCGACCAGAACGCCGACCGGGACGCACTCCTCAGGGCCGCAACGCTGTTCGACGACCTCACCGGTCTCGACGGCGCCAAGGCCGACCTGCTCGAAGCCGAACTGTGGCAGGCCCTCGGCGAGCACCTGCGCCACGAGAGCCCCGATCCCGCCGTCCGGGTGCGCGGCCTGCCGCTCACCGGCGAAGCGGTCGCGGGCGCGCACGAGCAGGTGCTGCGGCGCATCGCCGACCACTGCGCCTCGCCGCGCGTGCGGTGGCGCCTGGTCGCCGAGGCCAACCGGGTCCGGCCGAGGACGTGGCTGTGACCGCCTGCTCCCGCTACCCCCACTGCCGCGGCTCGACCGACGCCGACGGGTACTGCGACGAGTGCGGCCTGCGCGTGCCCGACCCCTGGGACCACCACGAGGTCACCGGGCCCGGCGGCGCCTTCGGGACGACCTACAAGGGACGGACGCACGAGTACAACGAGGACGCGCTCGCGATCGTCGGCGCCGGGGACTCGGTCGTCGGGGTCGTCTGCGACGGCGTCAGCTCCGCCCCCGGGTCGGGCCGGGCGGCGCGCCTCGCGGTCTGGGCCGCGGGCGAGGCCGCGGCAGCGGCGATCGCCTCGGGCGCACCGGAAACCGCGCTGGAGGACGGTTGGCGCTCGGGCCAGGCGGCCGTCGCCGGACTCGCGGCCGAAGGTCCCGCGCCCGCCTGCACGTTCTGCGCCGCCGTGGTCGCGCCCGGCGGGATCAGGGTCGCCTGGAGCGGCGACAGCCGCGCCTACTGGCTGCCCGATCTCGGCCCGGCGCTGCCGCTCACCGCCGACGACCACGACGAGGACGGGCGGCTCACCGCCTGGCTCGGCGCGGACGCGTTCGTCGACGGACCGTCCACAGGAGCCTTCACCCCGGTGTCGGGCGGGCTGCTCGTGCTCGTCAGCGACGGCTTCTGGCGCTACGCGGAGGCGCCGCAGGCCGTCCGGAACGCGGCCGGACCCGGCGGAGTCAAAGCCCGAGTCGACCGGATGCTCGCCCACGCGATCAGGGCGGGCGGCCTCGACGACATCACCGTCCTCGCGATCCCCGTTGGAAGGAACCCCTCATGACCGACCAGGCCGCATTCACGCTCACTGTGGACCAGAACAAGCACGTCCCGCCCGGGACCGCCGAGATGGCCGCCGTCCTCACGCTCGCCTGCGAGACTACCGGTCCCGTGAGCAGCGAGGTCGCGGAGGTCATCGTCATCGACCGGTCCGGTTCCATGCACGGCGACAAGCTGACCGAGGCGAAGAAGGCCGCGAAGGCCGCCGTCGAGGCACTGCCCGAAGGCGCCTGGTTCGCCGTCGTGGCGGGCGAATCGGACGCCAAGCAGTGCTTTCCGGACGGCGGCCTCGCGCAGGCCTCGCCGAACACGGTGCGGGCCGCCCGCTACGCCATCGAGAAGATCCGCGTCCAGGGCGGCACCGACATCGGCACGTGGCTGCGCGCCTCGGCCGACCTCCTCGCACACCGGCCCGCGGCCATCGGGCACGTCCTGCTCCTCACGGACGGCCAGGGCAGCATGGCCGAACGCCACCTGTCCTATTGCGACGGCAAGTTCACCTGCCATGCGGTCGGCATCGGCACCGACTGGAACCCCGACCAGCTCAAGCTCCTCGCCGACCGGTACCAGGGCCGCCGGGCCTTCATCGAAGACCTCGCCGACCTCGGCGGGTACTTCGCGCAGGTCGTCGCCGAGACCACCTCCAAGGCGCTCGGCGACGTCGAACTGCGCTTCAAGCCCTCCACCGGGGCCGCGGTCGTCTCGGTGCGGCAGATGTACCCGACACTCGCCGACCTCACCCCGCACCGCTACGACGTGGACGCCCGCACCGTCGGGGTGCCGTTGGCCCCGTGGGGCACCGAGAGCCGCGAGTACATGGTGGACCTTTCCGGGAGGGTCGAGGCGAGCGGCCAGGAGCTGCGCATCGCCGGGGTGCAGGTCGTGCGGTCCGGTTCGGGCGAAGTCCTCGCCCGCGGCAATATCCTGATCCGCTGGACCGAGGACCCGACCCTGAACACGGAGGTGAACCCGAAGGTCGCCGTCCACACCGGACAGGAGCAGCTGGCCGAGGAGGTGCGCGCCGGGCTCGCCGCCCTGCGCGCCAGGGACCCCCACACAGCCACCAGGCACCTCGTCTCCGCCCACGTCCTCGCCGACGCGGCCGGGAACGACGACACCGCGCGGCTGCTCGACCGCCTCATCGACTTCGACCCCGGCACCGGGACCGGCATCCTCAAGGGCGGCATCAGCGCCGCCGACAACCTCGCGCTCGACGTCGGCACCGACGTCACCCGCCCCGCGACCATGCGCACGACCGAAGGCGGCGAGCGGTGACCGTCCTCTGCCCCTCCTGCGGGTGCCTGTCCGAAGACGAGGACTGGTGCGACGACTGCGGGCGGCCGATCATCCCCGAGACCGAGCCGCCGCCCAGGCCAGGCCGGACCTGCCCGGTCTGCGGCGAGCCCGAGGACGGCCGCTACTGCCAGGACTGCGGGTACGACTTCACCGGCGGCAGCGCCATCAGCGGCGACACCGAACTGACACCGGGCCGTCCGGCAACGCCAAGTCCCGCGATCGATCCCGATCCAGGACCCGGCCCGGTGATGCCCAGGCCCGCAGCCGATCCCGTCCCGAATGAGGACACCGCCCGCGCCGCCACCGGCCTGTCCTCCGCGCCCGCTCCGCGAGAACCGTTCGCGGGCACCGGATTCCAGGTCGTCGTCAGCGCCGACCGGCAGTTCCACGCCCGCCTCGCGGGCGACCCCGGCGCCGACCCGTTCCCGCCCTACGCCCCCGAGCGGACCATGCCGCTCCTGCGCGCCGAGATCCGCATCGGGCGCGGCCGCCGCGGCAGCGACGACCGGCCCGAGATCGACCTCGCCGGGCCGCCCGCCGACCTCGCCGTGTCCCACCTCCACGCCGTCCTGCTGCGCGAAGGCGACGACTGGACCGTCGTCGACCTCGGCTCCTACAACGGCACCCGTCTCGACGGTGTCCGCCTGCGCCCCAACGCACCCGAGCCGTACCCGGTCGGCTCGACCCTCCACCTCGGAGCGTGGACGGCGATCCGCCTGCACCGCGCCGCCCCACAGGGAGACCCCCGATGACGCACCTGCTCAGCGACGCCGACCGGAGCGCGGTCCTGCGCCTCGGCCTCGGCGGCAACCGCCCCGGCCCCGCCGGGCTCCTGCGCCGCGCGGCCGTCGCGATCGCCGCCCTCGTCGCCATGTTCGCCGCGCTCGCCGTCGCCGCGGCCGCCTCCAACCGGGCCCTCGACGTCATCGGCCACGAGGCCGGACCGCAGGTCGTGGCCACCACCGACCTGTACTACGCGCTCGCCGACGCCGACGCGCAAGTGTCCACCATGCTCCTCATCGGCGCCTCCGACCCCGGCGGCAAGGCCGAAGCCGAACGGGCCTACGCCCAGCGGCGCGGCGAGATCGCCGGGGCGCTCCTGGAAGCCCACCGCCTCTCCGGCGAGGACGAGGCCCAGCGCCAGACCATCGAGTCCGTCATGGCCTACTACGGGGAGTACGAGCAGTACGCGGCCGAGGCGCTGCTGCTGGCCGAGCAGCTCGGCTACGCCGAAGGCGAGGCCCCGCCCGAGGTGATCGCGGCCTACCGGCTCGCCGGAGACCTCATGAGCGGCCGGCTCCTGCCGCTGTCGTACAACCTCTCCCTCGAGAACGGCACCATCGTCCGGGAGACCTATGACGAAGCGCGCCAGCGGATCGACCTCGGCAAGGCGGTCGTCCTCGTCGCAGGGCTGGCCGCGCTCGCCGCGCTCGTGTGGCTGCAGGTCCACCTCGCCCGCGCCTTCCGCCGCGTCTTCAACTCCTCGCTGCTGGTCACCAGCGCGGTCTGCCTGCTCTACCTGTTCACCGGCTGGTCGGTCCTCAGCGCCGAGGACGCGGCGCTGTACGAGGCCAAGGAGGTCGGCTTCGACCGGGCCCTGTCCCTCGCCGAGGCCAAGGCGGTCTCCGAAGCGCTCTACACCGACCAGCTGCGCTACCTGCTCGACACCGAGCGCGCCGCGATCTACGAGCAGACCTATCTGGACAAGGCGCAGTCGCTGTTCTACCTCGAGTCGGGCAATCTCAACGAGTACCGCACGGCCTTGGCCAACAGTGTGACCGGGCATCGGCAGGTCCCGCCCGGCCTCATCGGGGACGCGCTCGACCGGGGGGACGCCGACAGCGAGGCGCTCGCCGACGCGTGGGCCCGCCTCAACGAGGCCGACGCCGCCATGCGGGAGAGCACCGCGCCCGTCTCCGAGCGGATCGCCGACCTCAACGCCGCCACCGGCCCGTACCGGGAGGAGCTGGCCGACCTCACCGCGATCCGGTTGGGCGCCTTCGAGGACGGGATCGCCGACGGCGAGCGGGCCATCGCCGACTTCGCGTTCCTGCTGCCCGCCGCGATGGTCTCGCTGGCGGCCTTCACCTTCACCGGCATCGCGCCGCGACTCAGGGAGTTCCGATGAAACGCCGCATAGTCGCCGCCGCGTGCGCGCCGCTGATCCTCGCGGCGGGCTGCACCGCCGCGCAGGACCCGTCCCTGCTCGACCGCGAGGTGCTGCGCATCGCCGTCCAGTCCGACCAGCCGCTCATCGCCTGGGAAGGGGACGGCGGGCCGGAGGGCATCGACATCGACACCGCCCTGTACATCGCCGACTACCTCGGCAAGGACGTCGAGTGGGTGCCGATCACCCAGGCCGACCGCGAACAGGTGCTGCTCGACGGCGAGGCCGACATGACCATCGCCTCGTTCTCGATCACGCAGGACCGCAAGCAGCGCATCGACTTCGCCGGACCGTACACGATCGCCCACCAGGACCTGCTCGTCCGCGCCGACGAGACGGCCATCGCGTCGATCGCCGACATCGAGGGGCGGCGGCTGTGCGTGACCGAGGGCTCGAACGTGGTCGACCGGATCGTCGTGGAGCACGGCGTCGAGGCGGTGCCGGTCTCCGCGAGGGACGCCACCGACTGCCTCGACCTCCTCGTCAGCGGCGAAGCCGACGTCGTCGCCACTGACGACCGCATCCTCGCCGGGCTCGCCGCCGAGTCCGGCGGAGCGGCGGTGCTCGTGGGCGCCAACTACTCCGAGGAGCGCCTCGGGGTCGGGCTCCAGCCCGGCGACACGGCGGGCTGCGAGGCGGTCAACCGCGCCATCACCGCCATGTACGCCGACGGCACCGCCGAACTGCTCATGCAGCGCTGGTTCGCCGACGCCGGCATGGACCTCTCCTCGATCCCGATCCCCCAGTTCGAAGGATGCGAATGATGACCATCGCGCCCCCGGCGACCCGTTCGCGCCGCTCCGTCCTGGCCGCCTGCGCGATCGGGACCTCCCTGGAGTGGTACGACTTCTTCCTCTACGGGACCGCCGCGACCCTCGTGTTCGGGCCGCTGTTCTTCCCCGACGCCGACCCGGCCACCGCGACACTGCTGGCGTTCGCCACGTACGGGGCCGGGTTCGTGTCGCGCCCCATCGGCGCGATCCTCTTCGGACACCTGGGAGACAGAGTCGGGCGGCGCAACGTCCTGTCCGTGTCGCTGCTGCTGATGGGCATGTCCACCTTCCTCATCGGCATCCTCCCCACGCACGCGAGCATCGGCGTGGCCGCCCCGGTCATCCTGGTGGGGCTCCGGTTCCTCCAGGGCCTGAGCCTCGGCGGCGAGTGGGGCGGCGCGGTCCTGCTCTCCATCGAGCACTACGACCGCCGGGACTGGGGGCTGGCCGGGTCCTGGGTCCAGATCGGCGTCCCGGCCGGGAACCTGCTCGCCGCGGGCATGCTCGCCGGGGCGAACCTGCTGCTCAGCGACGAGGCGTTCGCGACCTGGGGCTGGCGGCCCGCATTCCTGGTCTCGGCGGTACTGGCGCTGGTCGGCCTGTGGATTCGCCACAACGCGACCGAGTCGCCGGAGTTCGCGTCCGTGCAGACGCTGGCCGCGAACCCGATCGGGGAGGTCTTCCGCACGCACCGGCGGGCGCTGCTCGCCTCGTTCCTGGTCCGGTACGGCACGAACGTGGCGTTCTACGTGTTCACGCTGTACCTCCTCACGTACCTGACCGACGTGGTCGGCGTCGATTCCGGGATCGGCCTCGGCGCGGTCCTGGTCGGCTCGGCGGTGCAGCTGGTCCTCGTCCCCTGGTTCGGCCGCATCTCGGACCGCTTCGGCCGCAACGGCATCCAGGCCGCGGGCGCGGTCGGCGCGATGGCGCTGGTGTGGGCGTTCTTCCCGCTCCTGGACACCGGTTCGACGTTCGCGATCGGCACGGCGGTGGTGCTCGCCCTGGTCGCGCACGCGGCCATGTACGGCCCGCAGGCGGCGTACTTCGCCGAGCGGTTCGACACGCGGGTCCGCTACTCGGGCGTCTCGCTGGCGTACCAGCTCGCGAGCGTCCCGGGCGGGGCGCTGGCGCCGATCATCGCGATCGCCCTGTACGGCGCGTACGGCACTTCCTCGATCGCGCTGTACACGACGGTGTCGCTGGCGGTGGCCTTGCTGGGCTTGATGATCGGCAGGAAGCCTTAGGCTTCGGCGGGCGCTTCGAGGGCTTCGCGGCGGCCTTCCTCGCGCGCCTTTTCGAGCTTGTCCTTGAGTTGCGCGCGAGAGCGGAGGCGGCCCCACAGGCTCGACACGACGAGGAGGGCGATACCGGCCAGCGCGATCAGCTGGGGCCAGGGGACGGCCCAGAACCCGGCGTCGGCGGTGACGGGTTCGATTGCGGCGCTTGCTTCTGCGCCGACGACTCGGGGCGTCACTTCGATCGAGGCGGGCACGTACACGAGGGGCCATACGTCTTCCACGGTCACGGTGAACGCGCGCCGGTCGCCCGGGAGGAGTTCCTGGTCGATCTCGCCTTCGGCGGGGAAGGCGACCTCGCGGCCGCCCGCTGCGACGAGGCCCGTCACCAGGAGGCGGGCGTTGCCGGTGTTGACGACCTCGAAGGTCACCTCTGCTTGTCCTGGTGCGAGCGGGTTCCAGGAGAGGTCGTAGGAGGTCGACACCGATTCCACGGCTGCCGCGGGTGCGAGCTCGCCGGTCACGCGGGTCATGACGCGGAAGCCCACGCGGGACTCGACGCCCACGGTCGCTCCGTCCTCGTTGACCTGCTCGGAGATGACGGACGCGGCGATGCCGGCCGCGTGGTCGCCGGGGGTCGCGTTCTGCGGCACCGTGGTCGTGAAGGGCACGACGACCGTGGCGCCGGGGCCGACCGTGACCTCGTCCTGGACCTCGATCCACAGGCCCGCGTCGACCGACTCCTGGTCGGAGGGGAGCATGCTGAACCGGCCGTTCTCCTGGAAGTACCCGTCGGCCGCGGCGATGCGGAACGTGACCTCCTGGTCGGAGAGGTTGCGGACCGCCAGGTGCTCGGTCGCGGTGGCGCCGGGGTCGAGTTCCTGTTCGACCCAGGACCGGCCGTCCTCGCCCGTCTCGTCCGCCGGGCGCACCGACCAGGTCACCGTGCCGTCGTCGGCCTGCGCGGCGGCGGGGGCGGCGTGTCCCGTCGCGAGCAGGAGCGCCGCGGCGGCGAGGAGCAGACCGCGCGCCGCGCGGGAGCTGAAGGGGCGGACCATGGTCGGCCTTTCCGGTGCACGGGCGGGGGGGGGGGGGGGGGGGGGGGGGGGGGGGGGGTTGGTTTTGGGGGGGGGGGGGGGGGGGGGGGGGGGGGGGGGGGGGGGGGGGGAGGGGGGGGGGGGGAGGGGAGAGGCGAGA
>NZ_JBVJHZ010000051.1:0-35816 GCF_055586545.1 Glycomyces sp. NPDC050141
AGGGAAACTACCCACACCCCCCCAGCAACAAACCCCCACAAGAAGACAACCACCCCCCCCCCCCCCCCCCCAACACCCCCCCCCCCCCCCCCCCCCCCCCCCCCCCCCCCGCCTTTTTCGTTCCTGCGGTTAGCGCATCGCCTTCAGGCCCTCGCGGAGGCGGCGGAGGTCTCGGCGGCGGCGTTCGAAGGTGGCGCCGATGCCCAGGAGGATCGCGCCGCCGATGGCGGGCGGGACCCAGGTCGGGATGTGCCCGCGCAGCAAGAGCAGCTCGTTGACGACCATGACCGCCAGCGCGATCGAGCCGAGCACGAGCGGCGCCTGCCAGCGCCGGGCGAGACCGGCGATGATCACGGCGATCGCGGCGGCGCCGACGCCGACGCGGCGGAACTCGTTGCCGTCTTCGAGCGCGAGCAGCAGGCTCGGGGCGATGCCGATGAGGATGGGCAGCGCGAGCGTCGACCACGACCCGGTGTCGGGGTGCCGCTCGAGCCGCCACAGTCCGATGAGGAACACGACGGCGGCGGGCGGTGCGGTGTAGAACTCCAGGGTGCCGACGTCGAGCGCGGCCAGCAGCGACCACCAGCCGAGCGAGCCGGTGCACAGCGCCGCGATCACGTACCCCCACTTGCGGATCGGGGCCATGATCGCGGCCCCGGCGAGCGCGAGCGCGTAGACGCCGAACTGGAGCGCCGGGATCAGCTCGGTCGCGTTGTCGTCGTAGGTCCAGTCGATGAAGTCGGTGAGGGCGCTGAGCACGGCGGTGGTGCCGCCGAGGACGTGGGCGAGGACGGCGGCGAGCACCCGGTCGGGGCGGCTGCGGCGCGGGGCGCCGACGGCGATGACGAGCATCGCGGCGGCGGTGACGGTGAGCCACAGGCGAATCCAGACGTCGCCGGGATCGAACGTGTCGCTGAAGGAGGCGGTCGCCCCGGCGAGCGGGGCCCATACGGTGAGCGCGACCCAGCCGGTGCAGCGGCCGGTGAGCGTCCGGGAGAACAGCGCGGCGGCGAGGGCGATCGCGCCGCAGACGAGGAGCCCGATCGTGGGGACCGCGTCGAAGCGGGCCGGGTCCCGGTCCCACAGGAGGATCGCGGCGGATTCGACCGCGAACGTGACGGCGAGCGCCGCGCCGTCGAGCCGGAACCGCTGCGGCAGCAGCACCGAGGCGATCGCGAAGGCCGCCAGGACGATCGGCACTTCGGCGTCGTAGAGGGTCCATCCGAAGTCGCTGCCCCAGAACAGGTACCCGAGGCCGCCGAGGGCCACCAGCGAGGTGACCACGGCGGTGCCGGTGCCGACGACATAGGACGCGGTGCGGAAGGCGGCGCTGAGCGGGTCGGCGAGGACCGGGGCGAGGAGGCGGGCGGCGAGGAACGCCGTGAAGTAGGCGGCCAGGTCGGGCGCGTCGAAGGCGACGATCGCGAACGCGGCGAGGCCCGAGAGCCCGGCGGTGACGGCCGTGCCGAATCCCCATGCGTTCTTGCGGGCCTTGGTGGCCACGAGCGGGAAGAACCCTGCGGCGAACAGCGCGAGGGAGGGGATGACGAGTTCGGGCGAGCCCGAGCGGACCGCGAGGACCCACGCGCACAGCACGAGCGATCCGGCGGCGGACCCGGCGATGAGCATGGTGTTGAGGGTGACGCCGAGGCGCCGGGCGAAGTGGACGCCGATGAGGTTGGCGGCGGCCAGGACCGCGACAACGGCGGCGATCGACGGGACGACGGGGTCTTCGACGCCGAAGGCGGCGCGCAGACCCGCCGAGCAGGCGGCGATGACGGCGGCGCAGGTGAGGAACCGTCCGGCCCATTTGTCGGAGGTCGCGTACTGTCCCGGCCGCTTCCCGGTGATCCAGGCGGCGGCGCCGAGGGTCGCGGCGATGGCGAGCATGAGGACGACGGCCAGGCCGATGCTTGCGGCTGCGGCGTAAGCGGAGCCGATGAGCGCGAGCGGCAGCATGACCCAGCTGGTGGCGGTGAGCCGCGCGAGCGCCCGGTAGGCGGCGAGCACGACGAGCACCCCGGCGGTCCACGCGCCCACGGCTTCGGGCCCGAACTCGGTGCCCGGCGGCCGGTACAGGTAGTACCCGGCGAGGGTGGTGCACCAGAGGGCGAGCGCGGCGAGGGCCGCGAAGGTCTCGGCGGTGGCCCACAGGCGGTACCGCTTGAGCGCGAACGGGATCGCGAGGAGCAGGAGGGTGACGCCGCCGAGGACGCCGGCCCGGCCGCCGTTGCCCATGTTGCGCCAGGCGACGGCGGTGAAGATGATGAGCGCGGCGGCGACGAGGAGCCCGCCGAGGCTGAGGAGCACGGTCTGGACGGTCTTGGAGCCGACCTCGCCCTTCTCCTGCGGCATTTGGAAAGCGCCGCCGGGCGGGGTGTGCGGCTGCGGCGTTCCGGGATATTGCGGGACGCCCGGCTGCATGCCGGGGAGCTGCAGGGCGCCGCCCGGCGGCGTGGCCGGCGCGGCCGGGGGAGTGGGGGTCAGCGGTGCAGGCGTCGGGGCCTGCGGCGTGGGGGCGGTGCGGGCCCGGCCTTCGGCCTCGGCGAGGTAGCGTGCGGCCACCTCGGTAAGTCCCTTGAGGATGCTGACGCGTTCGGCCTCGACGGCCGTGCGGCTCTGGAGCGTCGCGGGCATCGTCGCCAGCACGGCGTCGAGCTCGCCGAGCCGCGCGAGCAGCGGCTCGGGCCCGCGCCCGCACGCCGCGCACCGCTCGATCGTGGAGGGGCTGCCGCACCGGGGGCAGTTGTACGTGTTCATGTGCACAGTGTGCTGGTCCTGTCAACCTGGGATTCGGGCAAAACGGACGCGGTTTGTAGGCCTGCTACAACGGGCACTGCGTGCAGACCCCGCTTCCGCCTTGAATTCTTTCAGGATTCCTCTAAACGGGCGGCACCCGCGTGTGCTTAACTCGTCGCGCCCCACTCGACGAACCCCAAAGGACCACCTATGAAGATCGCTGTACTCGGCACCGGTGCCGTCGGCCGCACGCTGGCCGGACGGCTCGCCGAACTCGGCCACGAGGTCGCGGTCGGCACCCGCGACCCGCAGGCCACGCTCGCCCGCGGCGACTACCCCGACTGGGCCGCCGAACGGCCCGGCATCGCGCTCCTCACGTTCCACGACGCGGCCGCCGGTGCCGAGCTGATCGTCAACGCCTCCTCCGGGTCGCATTCGCTCGCCGCGCTCGAGGCCGCCGGGGCCGCGAACCTCGCCGGGAAGGTCCTCCTCGACGTCGCCAACGAGATGACTCCGTCCGAAGGACTTCCGCTGGTCGGCGCGAACGAGACCGACTCGCTCGGCGAGCGCCTCCAGCGGGCCTTCCCCGAAGCGCGGGTCGTCAAGGCCCTCAACACGATGAACGACGCGGTCATGGCGCACCCGGAGGCCGTCGCGGGCGGCGACCACACTGTGTTCGTCTGCGGCGAGGACGCCGAGGCCAAGCGGGTCGCGACCGCGCTCCTGGAGCAGATCGGCCACACCGACGTGCTCGACCTCGGCGGCATCGAGGCCGCGCGCGGCGCCGAGCTCGCGCTCGCGTTCTGGCTGCGGATCTACCTGGCCCTGGGCCACAGCCGCTTCAACTTCAAGATCGCCCGGTAGACCGAAAGGCCCCGCGTCGCCGACGCGGGGCCCTCGCCTCGTTACCGCATTGCCTTGAGCGACTTGGAGATCCGCGCCAGGTCGCGGCGGCGCTGCTCCAGCGTCGCCCCGGCGGCGATGAGGATCGCGCCGCCGACCGACAGCGGCGCCCACTTCGGGACCAGGCTCCACACGAGCACGATCTCGTTGACCGCCAGGACGCTCAGCACGATCGCGGCGATCACCAGCGGCGCCTGCCAGCGCCGGTTGGCCGCGAGCAGCAGCACCGCGAGCGCGGCCGCGCCGACACCGATGCGCCGCCACACTTCGCCGTCCGTGCCCAGTGCGAGCACCAGCGACGGCCCGAACCCGAGCACGAGGGCCGGGGCGAGCGCCGCCCACGAGCCGGTCTCGGGGTTGCGGCGCAGCAGCCAGAGACCGACGGCGAGGAGCAGCAGCGCGGGCGGGCCCGTGTAGTACTCGACGGTGTCGGTGCCGCTGTAGGCCGTGAGCAGGAGCTGCGCGGCGGTCGCGGCGGCGCATGAGCCGAACGCGTAGGCGACGCGGCCGTGTGCGTTCGCGAGCGAGGCGACGGCGAGCGCGGCCGCGTACGCGAGGAACGCCAAGGGCGCGTACAGGTTCACGCCTTCCAGGATCTGCGGCGCGGCGAGCCAGGCCAGGTACGCGCCGATCGCGCTGTGGGCGCTGACGCGGGCGGCGGTGCGGGCCATGGCGTCCGCCGGGGGCTTGGCGTGGACGGCGGCGAGGAGCGCGGCGGCGCAGACCGCGGCGGCCATGAACGCGGGCTCGGCGTCGACGCTGTTGCTGGAGCGCTCGTACGTCGCGGCGAGTGTGGCAGCGGCGATCCACAGGTGCGCGATGACCCATGCGATGACGCGGCGGACCGGGCCCGGCGAGGCGAACGCGACGACCAGGGCCGCGATGGCGGCGACCGCGAAGGACACAGCGGGCGCCCACGTCAGGTCCGCGATTCCGCCCGCGCCGAGCGCGGCGACCGCGGTGACGACAGCGAGGTAGTCGCGCCTCCAGCCGGTGCGGACCGCGGTGACGCCGAGGGCGCACGCGGCGCCGATCGCGGGGACCTCCCCGCCGAGGGCCGAGACCGGTTCGGCACCGAACGCGACGGGGAACGCGGCGAGGCTCAGTGCCGCGCACCAGGCGAGGACGCCCGCCCCCACGGTGGCTGCCGACCGCCGCAGGGCCTCCGAGAGGGGCGCGGGGAAGATCAGCGCGGCTGCGAGCGCCAGGGCGGTCGCCCCGGCGTAGGCGGTGAGCGTCTGCGCGTCGGTGGTGACTGCGCCGAGCGAGGCGAGCGCGGTGATCACGGTGGCGGCGGCGGCCGTCGGGGCGATCCAGGCGACGTCCTCGTTCGGGTCGGTCCAGGACGCGAACGCGACGACGAAGCCGACTGCGAGCGCGAACGCGGGCACGGCCAGGAGCGGTTCCTCCGCCCGGAACGCGAGGATCCACGCGGTGACGGTGAGCGCGGCGGCCGTCAGGCCGAGGACGAGCACGGCCGCGCGGGCGGTGCCGGTGCCGTGGGCGTGCACGAACGCGAGCATCACGGCGGCGGCGAGCAGGCACGCGACGGCGGCCACCGTGGGCAGGAGCGCCGCGTCGAGGCCGAACGCGGCCCGCAGGCCCGCGAGGAACACGGTGGTGATCCCGGCGGCGAGGAGCACGCGGGCCGACCACTGGTCGGAGGCGGTGTGGCGGGTCGGGGCGACGCGCACGGTCCAGGCCGCGACGGCGAGCACCGCGCCGATGAGGCCCATGTGCAGGGCGGCCTCGACGGCGCCGCCGAACGCGGCGAAGGCCGTCCCGGTGGCGGCGATCGGCAGGATCGCCCAGCCGGGGGCGCTGACGCGGGCGGCGATCCGGTAGAGGATCGCGGCGGCGAGCACGAGCGCGGTCCAGCGGGCCACCGAGATGGCGGTGATGGCGGTGCCGCTCGGGAGGTACAGGTAGTACCCGGCGAGGGCCGAGCACCAGAGCGCGAGCGTCGCGGTCGCGGCGAGGGTCTCGGCGGTCGCCCACAGGCGGAACCTGGTGAGCGCCAGGGGCACGGCCAGGAGCAGGCCGGTGGCCCCGGCGAGGATCGTGAGGCGGCCGCCGTCGCCGAGCTGGCGCCAGGCGACGGCGGTGAAGACGATGATGCCCGCGGTCAGGAGCAGCCCGCCGAGGCACAGCAGGACGATCTGGACGGACTTGGTGGTGAGCTCGGCGCGCCGTTCGGCGCTCGCGGCGGGCGGGGCGTCGACCGGGGGAGGCCCGGGGTAGGGCGGCGGGCCTTGGGTTCCGGGCCGAGGGGTGTCGGTTTGGTTCATACGGACAGTGTTGGGGCCCTGTCAAACCGTGAATGGGACGAATCGGGCAGGTTTTGTCGGTGCCCCACAAGATCGCGCGCGCGAGTTCCGGTACCGGCCCCGATATTTCGTGGATTCCTCTAAACGGTTCCCGCGCATAGAAAGAGGAACGGGACCCCACTCGCAGCAGCGGGGCCCCGTTCCATCGGGAGGAGGATTAAGCCTTAGGCGGACGCGTTGTAGGCGTCGATGATGTCGTAGGCGAGGCCTTCCCACTGGGCGTAGTAGTCCGGGTAGGCCGAGACCTGCACGGCCTGGGCGGCCGAGGCGACCGACATGCCCTCCCAGCCGTCGACGTCCTTGAGGGTGTTGTAGAACTTGCTCGCGGAGGTCGCGGGGTCCATGAGCTCTTCGATCGAGCCCCAGCCCATCGAGGTGCGCTGCTGGAACAGGCCGACCGAGTCGTGGTCGGAGTAGGTGACCTCGGAGTCGGTGTACTCGAAGCTCTCCGGGACGGCCTCGGAGGCGGCGTTGTAGAGCTTCGCCTCCTGCATCGCGGTGGCGAGGGCGACGGCCCAGCCCTGCTCGTCGAAGCCGAGCTCCTTGCCGGTCTCGATGATCGTGACCGCGTTGGCCTCCTGCTCGTCGTCGAGGTCGGAGACCTCGATGTCGACGGGCCCGGCGGGCTCCTCGGTGGTCTCCTCCTCGACCGGGGCCTCGGTGGTGGCCTCTTCGGTGGGGGCGGGGGCCTCGGTGGTCGCAGGAGCCTCGGTGGTGGCTTCCTCGGTGGTCGCGGGCGCCTCGGCGGCGACCTCGGCGACGGGCTCCTCGGTGTTGCTGATGGCCCACGCGGCGGTGGCGCCGGAGCCGGTGAAGACGGCGGCTGCGATGCCGACGACGGCGAGGCGGCGGACGCGGTGGTGCTCGCCCTCGCCCTCGCCCTTGGAGAAGATCTTGCTCGACCGCTCGGCGATGCCGGCGGCGGCGCTCCGGACCGAGCCGGTCACGCCTTCGATGATCTTGCGAAAATGCATCGGGCAACCGTAGGGGTTGCAAAAGCCAGGTCAAAGCCGCGAAGTTCAGCGTTTTCCAAAGGAGCCGCGGGGTAACTGGCCAGTAAGTTGCGCTCAAGGCAAATGCCCGGTATCGACCCTATCGTGGTATGTGTACGAGCACATCCGACGTGCCCCTAGGCCCCCTCCGAACAAGGTACGAGCCCCGACTCATCCGAACGGATGAGTCGGGGCTCGTCGCAAAGATAACGTGACTGGGGCCACCTAAGCGTTTGCCGCGAACGGTGATCCGGACACTGCGGTCGAAATCCCCTCGCGGTCCAGGTACGGCGTCAGCCCGCCCAGCCAGAACGGGAAGCCCGCGCCCATGATCATCGCCAGGTCCACCTGCTTCGGCGACGGCACCACGCCCTCGTCGAGCATGAACCTGACCTCCTCGGCCAGGCCCTTGAGCACGCGCTCCTTGACCTCCTCGGCCGACGACGCGTCGCCGCCCAGCTCGATCAGGCCCTTCGCCTCCGACGTGAGCCGCCCCTTGCCCTTCGCCGAAGCGTCGAACACCGGGAAGCCGGCCTCGGCCATGCGCCGCAGGTTCTGCGACGCCGGGAACCGCGGCCCCAGGTCCTCGTTCAGGTGCTGGCACAGGTGCCAGGCCACCTGCAGGCCCACGAGCTCCAGCAGCGCGAACGGCCGCATCGGCAGCCCCAGCTCGTCGAGCGCCACGTCCGCGACCTCGATAGGCGTGCCCGCGTCCACCGCGCCCGTGACCTCCGCGAGCATCCGGCCCAGCAGGCGGTTCACGATGAACGCCGGCCGGTCGGCCGAGCCCACCGCGGTCTTCTTCAGCTTCTTCGCCACCGCGTACGCGGTCGCGAGCGTCGCGTCGTCGGTCTTGTCGGTCGCGATGACCTCGACCAGCGGCATGACCGCCACCGGGTTGAAGAAGTGCATCCCCACCAGGCGCTCCGGCTGCGCGAGCTTCGAGCCCATCGCCGTCACCGACAGCCCCGAGGTGTTGGTGACCAGCAGGCACTCCGCCGAGATGATCGGCTCGATCTCGGCGAACACCGCCTGCTTGACGCCCAGCTCCTCGAAGACCGCCTCGATCACCAGGTCGCAGTCGGCGTACACGGACTTGTCCGCGCTCGCCGTCACCAGCGAGCGGAGCTTCGCGGCCTTCAGCTTGGACGTGCGGCCCTTCGCCGCGAGCTTGTCGATCTCGGCCCGCACGTACGCCAGGCCCTTCTGCGCCCGGTCCTCGTCCAGGTCCGTCATCACGACGGGCACCTCGAGGCGCCGCGCGAACATGAGCGCGATCTGCCCGGCCATGAGCCCGGCCCCGACCACGCCGACCTTCGTGACGTCCTTCGCCAGACCCGGGCTCGGCGCGCCCTCAGGACGCTTGCCCAGGGCCCGGACCAGGTTGAACGCGTAGATGCTCGACTGGAACTGCGGCCCGGCCTCAAGATCGGCCAGCGCCTCGTCCTCGGCGAGCGAGCCCTCTTCGAACGTGGCGGTCTGCGCCAGTTCCAGGAGGTCCAGCGCGCGGACGGCGGCGGCGGACGCGTTGTGGACCTTCTCGTCCACGAGCGCGCGCGCCCCCGCGATCACCGCGGGCCACACCGACCGGTCGATCTCCGGGCGCTCGACGACCGTGGCGCCGGTAGCCACTGCGACCGCCCACTCCAGCGACTCCTCCAGGAAGTCCGCGCCGTCGAACTGCGCGTCCGCGATGCCCATGGGCACGAGGTCCGTGCCGCGCAGCATCTTGTTCTGGTTCAGCGGGTTCCCGACGATGACCTGCGCGGCCTTCTCGACCCCGATGAGGTTCGGCAGGATCTGCGAGCCGCCCCAGCCGGGGATGAGCCCGATCGAGACCTCCGGCAGGCCCAGGCCGTTCGCGCTGGCGCTCACGGTCCGGTAGTGGCAGTGCAGCGCCAGCTCGAAGCCGCCGCCGAGGGCGACGCCGTTGACGAACGCGAACGTGGGGACGGCGGAGTCCTTGAGCCGCTTGTAGAGCGCGTGCCCGGCCTGCGCCAGCATCAGGCCCTGTTCGCGGCTCTCCAGGCTCGGCATGAGCTTGATGTCGGCCCCGGCCAGGAAGATGAACGGCTTCCCGGTCACGGCGATCAGCTTGACGTCGTCCGCTGCCTCGACCTCGTCCAGGGCGTACCACAGGTTCTTGAGCCCGCCGGGCCCGAAGGAGCTGGGCTTGGTGTGGTCGAACCCGTTGTCGAGCGTGATGATCGCGGCCTTGCCGCCGAGCCCCCGCGGTTCCAGGTACCGGACGTGGGCCTCGGTGACGACCTCTTCCTCGAAATCGGGAAGGTCGAGCGGTGTCGCATACGGAGTCGCGGACATTACTTGGCCCCCTTGAAGTTCGGGTTCTCCCAGATGACCGTGCCGCCCTGGCCGAGGCCGACGCACATGGTGGTGATGCCGTAGCGCACCTCGGGGTGCACGACGAACTCGCGGGCGAGCTGCGTCATGAGGCGCACGCCCGAGGAGGCCAGCGGGTGGCCGATCGCGATGGCGCCGCCCCACGGGTTCACCCGCGGGTCGTCGTCGGCGATCTTGAAGTGGTCGAGGAACGCCAGCACCTGGACGGCGTACGCCTCGTTGATCTCGATCAGCCCGATGTCCTCGATCGAGAGGCCCGCGCGGGCGAGGGCCTTCTCCGTCGCGGGGATCGGCCCGACGCCCATGATCTCGGGGTCGACGCCCGCGAACGCGTAGCCGACCATCCGCATCGCGGCGGGCAGCCCCAGTTCGGCGGCGGTCTCGGCGTCGGCCAGGAGGCACGCGGTGGCCCCGTCGGTCAGCGGCGAGGCGGTCCCGGCGGTCACCCGGCCGTGCGGGCGGAACGGGGTGCGCAGGTTCGCGAGCCCTTCCATGGTCGTGCCCGGACGCGGCAGCGTGTCGGTGGTCGCGACGGTCCAGCCGTCGTCGGTCGAGCGCGCGGCCATGGTGGTGATGTCGGCGCTGAGCTGCTCGACCGCGGCGGCGTACCGCTGCTGCGTGCCCACGGCGTAGGCGTCCGCGCGCTCCTTGGTGAGGTGCGGGTAGAGGTCGTGCAGGTTCTCGGCGGTGAGGCCCATGTTGAGCGCGTCCGGGTCCACCAGGCGCTCGGCGATGATGCGCGGGTTGGGGTCGACGCCCTCGCCCATGGGGTGGTTCGACATCGACTCGACGCCGCCGGCGATGGCGATGTCGTACTGGCGGGCCGCGATCGCGGACGACACGCTGGTCACCGCCGTCATCGCGCCCGCGCACATGCGGTCGATCGAGTACCCGGGGACGGTGTTCGGCAGTCCGGCCAGGATTGCGGCGGTCCGGCCGAGCGTGAGGCCCTGGTCGCCGATCTGCGTGGTGGCCGCGAGGGCCACTTCGTCGACCCGCTCAGGCGGCAGCCCCGGGTTGCGGCGCAGCAGCGACCTGATGCAGCGGATGATCATGTCGTCGGCGCGGGTCTCTTCGAAGAGTTTCCCCGCCTTGCCGAACGGGGTCCGTACCCCGTCGACGAAGACGACATCGCGGATGGTGTCGTTCACGCCAGCCCCTCCTTTGGGTATGCAGCGTTGAGAGTGCAACGTCACAACGAATGTTACCCGCAAGTAAGTTCGATGTCACGGCCCGCCCCGGGCGAGCCTCCCGATGGTTTCACGAACCCGCGTCCTGGCACGTCATAACTAGGGTGTGCCGGATGAGCGAACCCCTGAACGCCGAGTCGGGACCCGGGCTTCGCCGCCCGGTCATGATCAACGTCGTCGTCGCGCTCCTCCTGGCAGCTTCGGGCGCCGTCATCGTCTGGTGGAACATGGTCGAGGACGCGACCTGCGCGGCCGGGGTCATGGCCTGCGGCGAAGGCGTCTGCTGCGAAGGCGAGGGCGGCCCGTACGTGCCCGAGGACCCCGAGACCGTCCAGTTCCCCGACGCCACCGACCTCACCGCCGGGCAGGCCGCGCTGGCCTCGACCGACGGGTACGTCAACGCCGCCCCGAACGTCTGGGTCCCCGACCCCGAACCCGAAGGCTGGACGCCCGTGGCGGACCCGGCGGTGTACGACGCGCTGCTCGGCTACGAGCAGGACGGCGCCCGCCTGCTCTGCTACGCGGCCGGTCAGCGCTCCATCCCCATCGCCGACTTCCTCGACGACGAGAGCGTCTTCAGCGCGATCGCGGTAGCCCAGCGGGCCCGCTACGACGAGGCCTCGGTCTACGAGCGCACCGGCGATACGGCCTTCGGCCACTACCGGATCGACGGCAGCGCCGTCCTCGCGGCCGAAACCGAGTACACCTGGAACACCGCCGTCGACCCCGAGAGCGGCGAGACCCGCGAAGGCGAGTGGACCGAACGCTGGGGCTTCGTCGCCGTCTACCGGGGCAGCGCCGGAGCGGCCGTCTGCTCCTACGGCGGCCCGAGCGACTCAGCGGCGCTCGAAGGCCTGCAGGAACACCTGCTCGGCCTGCGCCTCACCGGCTGACGGTCAGGCTTCGAGGGCCTTGGCGAGGCCTTCGGCCAGGAGGTCGATCTGCCATTCGCGGGCGCCGGTCTCGGCGAGGAGCGTGCGGATGTGCTTCTCGGTGACCTTCTTCGGCGGCTCCCACGCGAGGCCGCGGACCAAGGCGGGCGCGATCAGGTTCTCGGCCGGGAGGTTGTGGCGCTCGGCGGTCTCGGTGACGACCTCGCGGGCCGCCGCGAGGCGTTCGGCCGCGACGGGATCGCGGTCGGCCCAGCGGTGGGTCGCGGGCGGGCCGTCCTGAGGCGGCGTGGTCGAGGGCAGCTCGTCGTTCGGGACGGTGCGCGCGTCGGCGAGGGCCGCGAGCCACAGGCGCGCGTTCGTGCGCCCGCCGCGTCGGCGGAACCCCGGAAGGCTCATCAGCTCGGCGAAGTCGGTCGGGTCGGCGGTCGCCGCCTCCACGATCGCCGCGTCCGGCAGGACCTTCCCGGGCGCGCGGTCGAGCTTGCGCGCCAGGTTGTCCCGGGCCTCCCACACCGCGCGCACGCGGCCGAGGGCCTTCGCGCCGCGCACCTTGTGGATGCCGGAGGTACGCCGCCACGGCTCCTTGCGGGGCTTGGGCGGTCCTGCATTGCGCACGTGCTCGAACTCGGCTTCGGCCCATTCGGACTTGCCCTGCTTGGCGAGCTCGGCCGCGAGCTTCCCGCGCAGCTCCGTCAGGAGCTCCACGTCGAGGGCGGCGTAGACGAGCCAGTCGTGGGGGAGCGGGCGCGAGGACCAGTCGGCCGCCGAGTGCTGCTTCTCCAGGCGGTACCCGAGCAGCTGCTCGGTGATCGAGGCGAGCCCGACCTTCTCGAAGTTGCACAGCCGCGCGGCCAGTTCGGTGTCGAACAGCTTCGCGGGCCGCAGGTCCAGCTCTTCGAGGCACGGCAGGTCCTGGCTCGCGGCGTGGAGAATCCACTCGGGGCCGGTGAGCGCGCGGCGCAGTGGCGACAGGTCCTCGATCGGGATGGGGTCGACCAGGACCGAGCCGGCGCCCGCGCGCCGCAGCTGGATGAGGTACGCGCGACCCGAGTAGCGGAAGCCGGAGGCGCGCTCGGTGTCGATGGCGATGGGACCGGAACCGGACTCGAGGCGTTCGGCGGCCTCGGCCAGCTCGGCGGAGGTCTGGATGAGCGGCGGCATGCCTTCACGCGGCTCGGTGAGGAGTTCGGCTTCGGGCTCGGGCTGGGGATCGGTCACACGTTCACCGTACGGCCAGGTAACCTGCCCGCGCTACTGCCCCGCCGGGCTGGAGACCGATTTCCACCCGATAGTGGCTCAATCACCCTATTTGACCTCCATGATGGACGGCGGCGCGGGGGGTCCCCCGCCACACCCCATGCGCGAGTGCGGGGCACATCGCAGCGGAGCGGCACTGAACGCGGCCCCTCCGATGCGGGCCACATCGCACTCGCCGCTGCGGGCGGGTGTGCGGTCGGCGTGAAAGTATTGGACCGTGTCTAACGCAGCAGCCGTATCCTCAGCGTCCCCGTTCCTCGCGGCCTGCCGCGGCGAGGCACCCAGCCACACCCCCGTCTGGTTCATGCGCCAGGCCGGGCGCTCGCTCCCGGAGTACAAGGAAGCCCGCAAGGGCACCACGATGCTCGAAGCGTGCAGCACCCCCGAGCTCGTCGCCGAGATCACGATGCAGCCGGTGCGCCGCTACGGCGTCGACGCCGCGATCTTCTTCTCCGACATCGTCGTACCGCTCGCCGCCATCGGCGTCGACGTCAAGATCGTCCCCGGGGTCGGCCCCGTCGTCGCCGAGCCCTTCCGCACCGAGGCCGACGTCAAGCGCCTGCGCAACCTCGACCCGTGCGACGTCCCCTACATCACCGAGGCCATCGGCCTGCTCGTCAAGGAACTCGGCGACACGCCGCTCATCGGCTTCGCCGGGGCGCCCTTCACGCTCGCGTCCTACCTCATCGAGGGCGGCCCGAGCCGCGACCACGCGAAGACCAAGGCGCTCATGAAGTCCCAGCCCGAGGTCTGGCACGGCATCGCCTCCCGCCTCGCCGCCATCTGCGGCGAGTTCCTCCGCGTCCAGGTCGAAGCAGGAGCACAGGCCGTGCAGCTCTTCGACTCCTGGGCCGGGGCGCTCTCCGAGGCCGACTACCGCAAGTTCGTGCTGCCGCACTCCACGGCCGCGCTCGCGGGCGTCGCGCACTCCGTGCCGCGCATCCACTTCGGCGTCGGCACCGGGCACCTGCTCGAGGCGATGACCGAGACCGGCGCCGAAGTCAGCGGCATCGACTTCCGCATCCCCCTGGACCAGGCCGCGAAGCGCCTGCCCGACAAGGTCCTCCAAGGCAACCTCGACCCGGCGCTGATCTTCGCCGACGACGCGGCGCTCATCGCTGAAACCGACGCCGTACTCGAGGCCGCCAAGGGCGCCAAGGGCCACATCTTCAACCTCGGCCACGGCGTCCTCCCGGACTCCGACCCCGCGAAGCTCAAGCTCGTCGTCGACCGCGTGCATGAGGCCACCGCCCGATGAGCCCGATGACGCCCGCCCGCGTGACGGGCACGCCGGGACGGACCCGCGTCCTCATCGTCGGCGGCGGCATCACCGGCCTCGCCGCCGCCCACCGCCTGCGCGAGCACCTCGGCCCCGACGCCGAGATCATCGTCGCCGAGCAGGCCATGCGCCTGGGCGGCAAGATCCACACCGTCGACTTCGCCGGACGCGACGTCGAGACCGGCGCCGAATCGCTCCTGGCCGCCCGGCCCGAGGCGATCGCGCTCGCCGAGGCCGTGGGCCTCGGGGAAGCGCTGGTCTACCCCTCGGACGCCAAGCCCGCCTTGAGCCTCGGCGGCGAACTGCTCGACTTCCCGGCCGGGCACATGATGGGCATCCCCGGGGACCCCGCCGACGTCGCGGCGATCGCGGACGCCAAGGAGCGCCCCGACAACGGCCTGCCGATCCTCGAAGCGGGCGCGGACATGTCCGTCGGTGCGCTGGTCCGCTCGCGTCTCGGCGACGACGTGCTCGACCGGCTCGTCGCCCCGATGCTCGGCGGCGTCTACGCGGGCGACGTCGACCGGCTCTCCGTGCGCGCCGTCATGCCGCAGCTCGCCTCCGCGCTCGAACGCCATGCGCGCCTGACCGACGCGGTCAACGAGATCAAGCGGCCGCCCACAGATGGCCCCCGCAAACCCGTGTTCGCCACGATCGACGGCGGCCTCGAACGGCTCGTCACCGCCACGTCCGCTTCGGCCCGCGCGGAGATCCGCCTCGGCATGACCGTGCGCGAGCTCCGCCAGACCCCCTACGGCTGGGAGGTCATCGCCGGGCCCGTGCCCGACCCGATCAAGATCACCGCCGACGCAGTCATCCTGGCCGTCCCCGCCTCGCCCGCCGCCGTGCTCCTGCGCGGCGTCGAACCCCAGGCCGCCGCCGCGCTCTCGGGCGTCGCGTACGCCTCGGTCGCCTTGGCCGCCTTCGCGTTCGACCAGATCGACCTGCCCGAGCGCTCCGGGTTCCTCACGCCCGCTTCCGAAGGCAAGACCGTCAAGGCCGCCACCTTCGCGAGCAAGAAATGGCCGCACCTCGGCCGCCGCCGCCAGATCGTGCGCGTCTCCATGGGCCGCCTCGGCGAGGAGTCCCTGCTCCAGTACGACGACGCGACCCTCGCCAAGACCGCCCTGCGCGAACTCGGCGAACACCTCGGCCAGCGCCTGCCCGACCCGGTCGAGCAGCGCGTCGACCGCTGGGGCGGCGCCCTCCCGCAGTACACCCCCGGCCACGTCGCCCGCGTCGCGGCCGCCCGCGAAGCGCTCGGGGCGCACCGCAACATCGCCATCGCCGGTGCGGCCGTCGACGGCGTCGGCATCGCGGCGTGCATCGCCTCGGGCCAGGACGCGGCGAATACCATCGCAGCACAGCTGAAGTCGAACTAGAAGGGCCGCAACGTGGCTGAACACCAGGGCAACAACCCGAACGCGCAGCGCATCAGGGACCTGAACGACACCATCCGCTACACGCTGTGGTCGGTGTTCCGCGTCGAGGAGTCCATGCCCTCGATCCGCCAGGACCTCGCCAGCGACATGGAGGCGTTCTTCGCGAAGCACTGCGGCGACCAGGGCGTCACCGTGCGCGGCACGTACGACCTCACCGGGATGCGCGCCGACGCCGACCTGATGATCTGGTGGCACGCCGAATCCTCCGACCAGCTGCAGAAGGCCTACGCGGACTTCCGCCGCTCCGCCCTCGGCCGCCACCTCGCGCCGGTCTGGTCGAACATGGCCCTGCACCGCCCCGCCGAGTTCAACCGCAGCCACATCCCGGCGTTCCTCGCCGACGAGGACCCGAAGGGGTACGTCTGCGTCTACCCGTTCGTGCGGTCCTACGACTGGTACCTGCTCCCGGACGAGGAGCGCCGCGACCTGCTGCGCGAGCACGGCCAGATGGCCCGCGACTACCCGGACGTGCGGGCCAACACCGTCGCGTCCTTCGCCCTCGGCGACTACGAGTGGATTCTCGCGTTCGAGGCCGACGAGCTTCACCGCATCGTCGACCTCATGCGCGAACTGCGCGCCTCCCGCGCGAGACTGTATGTGCGCGAAGAGATCCCGTTCTACACCGGCAAGCGCCGGAGCATCACGGACATCATCAACGACCTGCCGTAGGGTCTGGGCATGGACCCCAGCAACGTCGACAATGTCGACGGCGTCGCCGAAGCCTTCGTCATCATCAACACGGTCGTGGTCGTCCTCGTGGTCGCCGCGCTGGCCTACGGCATCCTCATCGTCATGGCCGCGCTCGGGCTGACCTCGTTCTCGATGTTCGAGCGGTTCCGCAAGAAGCGCCCGGAGGAGGCCGAAGAGGGCGGCATCGATGACCTCTTCTAACTGGTTCTTCGTGCTGGCGCTGGTCGCCGTCGCCGCGCTCATGGCCGAGTCGGTGCGGCAGCTGCGGCGCCGCTGGGTGCTCGTCAAGGTCGAGGGCGTCTCGATGGAGCCGGCGCTGCGCGACGGCCAGGAAGTGCTGGCCAAGCGCACTCGCCGGATCGAGAACGGGGACATCGTGGTGGTGGCCGCGCCCGATCCGCAGCTCGGCTGGGCCGATATCAAGAAGGCAAGAGCGCCTTGGTGGGTGAAACGCGTCACTGCCGGGCCGGGCGAGCCGATGCCCGGCGCGTCCGGGACCGTCCCGCCGGGGCACTACTTCCTCAGCGCCGACAACCCGGCCGGGGAGGACTCGCGCCGCCACGGGCCGTGCCCAGCGAACCTGATCGTTGGTTCAGTGATCCGCTCGTTCTGACGCTGGTCAACCGCCTCGGACCTTAGTGTGTCCTAAGGTCCGGGCGAAGGATCCCAACATTCAGGACGTGGCAGACTTGATCCATGCCAGCGCTACGTTCACGCACTTCCACTCACGGCCGCCAGATGGCGGGCGCTCGCGCGCTGTGGCGCGCGACGGGCATGACCGACTCCGATTTCGGCAAGCCGATCGTCGCCATCGCCAACTCGTACACGCAGTTCGTCCCGGGGCACGTGCACCTCAAGAACATGGGCGACATCGTCGCCGAGGCCATCGCCGAGGCCGGGGGCGTCTCCAAGGAGTTCCACACCATCGCCGTCGACGACGGCATCGCCATGGGCCACGAGGGCATGCTCTACTCGCTGCCCTCGCGCGAGATCATCGCGGACTCCGTCGAGTACATGGTCAACGCGCACTGCGCCGACGCCCTGGTGTGCATCTCCAACTGCGACAAGATCACCCCGGGCATGCTCATGGCCGCGCTGCGCCTGAACATCCCCGTCGTGTTCGTCTCCGGCGGCCCGATGGAGGCCGGCAAGACGATCGACAACGACGGGATCGTCACGCAGAAGCTCGACCTCATCGACCCGATGATCGCCGCCGCGAACGACGACGTCTCCGACGCGCAGCTGCGCCAGATGGAGGAGGCCGCGTGTCCGACGTGCGGTTCCTGCTCGGGCATGTTCACCGCGAACTCGATGAACTGCCTGACCGAGGCGCTGGGCCTGTCCCTGCCGGGCAACGGCTCGACCCTCGCCACGCACACCTCCCGCCGCGCCCTCTTCGAGGAGGCCGGACGCGTCGTCATGGACCTGGCGCGCCGCTACTACGAGCAGGACGACGAGTCGGTCCTGCCGCGCTCGATCGCGACGAAGGACGCCTTCGAGAACGCGATGGCGCTCGACGTCGCTATGGGCGGCTCCACGAACACGATCCTGCACCTGCTCGCGGCCGCCCGCGAAGCCGAGCTGGACTTCAACGTCGCCGACATCGACGCGGTCTCGCGCCGCGTCCCGTGCCTGGCGAAGGTCGCCCCGAACTCCGCGAAGTACCACATGGAGGATGTGCACCGCGCCGGCGGCATCCCCGCGATCCTCGGCGAGCTGTACCGCGGCGGACTGCTCCACGAGGACGTCGGCTCCATCCACTCCCCGACCCTGGCCGGATGGCTCGGCAAGTGGGACATCCGCGCCGAATCGCCTGCGCCCGAAGCGATCGAGCTCTACCACGCCGCGCCCGGCAACGTCCGGACCACACAGGCGTTCTCGACCTCGAACCGCTGGAAGACGCTCGACACGGACGCTCGGGAAGGCTGCATCCGCTCCGTCGAGCACGCCTACACCAAGGACGGCGGCCTGGCCGTCCTGTTCGGCAACCTCGCAGAGGACGGCTGCGTCGTCAAGGTCGCGGGCGTGCCCGAGGAGAACTGGACCTTCACCGGCCCGGCGCACGTCTTCGAGTCGCAGGACGACGCGGTGCAGGGCATCCTCGACAAGTCCGTGGTCGAAGGCGAAGTCGTCGTCATCCGCTACGAGGGCCCCAAGGGCGGCCCCGGCATGCAGGAGATGCTGTACCCGACCTCGTTCCTGAAGGGCCGCGGCCTGGGCCGCAAGTGCGCGCTCATCACCGACGGCCGCTTCTCCGGCGGCACGTCGGGCCTGTCGATCGGGCACGTCAGCCCCGAGGCGGCCGGTGAGGGCCTGATCGCCCTCGTCGAGAACGGCGACATCATCGAGATCGACATCCCGGCCCGCAAGCTGGAGCTGAAGGTCGACGACTCGGTGCTGGCCGAACGCCGTGTGGCCCAGGAGAAGCGCGAGCAGCCGTTCACCCCGGTGAGCCGCAACCGCGTCGTCTCCCGCGCCCTGCAGGCCTACGCGTCGATGGCCACCCCGGCCAGCGACGGCGCGGTCCGCAAGGTCAACTAGCGCAACGCGTTCCAGCGGCGGGGTCCTCTCGGGGACCCCGCCGCTTGCATATTCCGGGCACAATGATCGCGCCCCCGATCCCGAACCCTGGAGCGTGACACCGATGAGCGACGGCGGCTATTCGGACTCGTCCTCTTCGTACGACTCGGGCGGGCCCTTTGCCAACTCGACCTGGTACTGGAACCCGAGCGGATTCGACAGGTATCAGCAGCGGACGATCGAGGACATCCAGGCCCGGCAGCGCTCGGAGGCCCGGCGGGCGGCGGAGCGTGCCAAGGAGTCGCAGCAGCGCCTGGAGGGCCGCATCGCCGAGACCTCCTCGCGGCTCGAAGCGCGCATCGGCGTCGTCCTCGCCTGGACCGAGCTGCGGTTCCAGCTCATCGAGTTCGACGAGTACCAGGCGCGCAAGGAGATCCGCAACACGGTCCGTGCGCTCGCCGAGGGGCGCGAGCCGCTGCTGCACGGCTTCGAGGACGTGCCCGGGTACTGGCTCCCTTCCGCCGCCGCCGCGGTGCTGCCGCTGGTGCTGCGCGACCGGGTGCCGGTGCAGCGCATCGCAGGTGCTTCGTTCACGGATCTGAAGACCGGCCTTGCGAACGCCCGCGAGCGGGACGTGGTGCGGACCGAGCTGTTCAGCCTCGCGGTCGGCCGCTGCTTCGACCAGCCCGTGCTGATCGACGCGGCACTGCTGCGGCTGCTGAGCGAACCCGCCGACCTCGGGGTGGTGGCACCGGGCGCGGTCGCGTCGGGTTGGCGGACCCTGTGGGAGCAGTCGGCGCTCGGGGCCTTCGGGCCGGGAGCCGAAGCGCAGATCGCCGCGCTGCTTCGTGAACGCATCGATCTCGGTGCGCTCGACGAGGACGCGCTCGCGGCCTGGGACCGCGAGATCGAGCGCTTCGGCGCGGGCGAAGGCGGCCGCCTACCGCAGGCCGAGGCCTTCGCGGCCCTGGAAGCGCACCTCGCCGCGGCGGCAGGCGACGATCGCACCGAACTCGGCCCGGAACCTGGTGGAGCGCACCGCGACCACGGGAATGCCGCGACGCTTGGCGCCTCCGTTCCCGGCTCCGCCGAACCGCTCGCCGCCGCGATCCCCGCCGCCTCGCCCGACGACACCGCCTGGCGCTCCTACCTCCAGGAACTGATCGACGAGCCGAGCGCCGCGGAGCTGCCGCTCGTCCACCAGATGGCCGAGCTCGACCCGACTGCCGAAGGGCGCGAAGGCGACCGCCGCTCCTGGTCCGCCCCCGCAGGCACCTTCGCCGACCTCCTCCGCCGCGACCTCTTCGACCCCGAGGCCCCGCTTCCGTTGCGCCGCCTCGCACTCGACCTCGCCGCGCCCCTCCTCCGCGACCGGTTCGACCGCCTCGAAGCCGCGATCGGCACCACCAAGCCCGCCCAAGTCACCGTGCGCCGCCGCGGCGAGCTCATCGCGGTCACCCGCGACGGCCACGACCCCGAGCAGTTCGAAGCCGTCGAACGCCGCATCGAGCAGGCCTTCCCCGTCATCGAACCCTCGAAGCCGCTCACGGTCGGCATGGTCGTCGCCCTCGGCCTCCTCGCCGTCACCATGGTCGGCCTCGGCCAGTGGTTCCTCGGCGTCCTCTTCGCGCTCGCGATCGTGATCCCGGTCTGGAAGTACCGCGGCGACACCGCGAAGGCCAGGAAGGACTTCATCCGCCGCGACGAGGCGCTCGCCGAGGTCCGCGCCGCACTCGTCAAGGCCCGCAAGGACGCCGAACGCCAGGAGCGCGAGGAGACCGACCGCGGCCTCGCCACCCGCCGCGCCCTCAAGCGACTCCGCGAAGCCGTGCCCGACAGGGCCGCTTCGGGCGGCACCGGTTCCAGCGCACTCACCGGGCCCGCGTAAGCCGCGATCGCGGCAAACCCGGACCTCCGCATCCGTGCACGGCACCTGCACCCGCACATGCGGAGGGCCCGATACGGTTCGGTACGCCGATGCGGCATCCTGTTAAGCACGAGGTTTCCTACGATTGGGTCAGTGGATGGCGCCAACCCCCCGCCGCGTGCGGCAGCTGCTGTCGTGGTTCGCGACCGCCGCCGTGTGGTGCTCCGTCCTCACTGCAGCGATCGTCGTGGGCGCGCACTCTGCCTTCCCGACCATCGACCCCGCCTCCGCAGCCGTCCTCGGCAGCATCGGCGCGGCCTGCGCCGGGCTCCTCATGTGGCGCGCCGCCGGACGCATCGCCGCTAGCCGCCGCACCACCTACCAGCTCATGGCCGCGGGCATCCAGGCCACCGCGGCCGGGATCGCCGCCGCCTGCTGGCTCCCCGGCGGAAGCGGCAACCTCGCCGCCGGGCTCGGGTTCAGCGCCGCCGTCATCCTCTGGTCCCTCGCGCTGCTGCGCCTCCCCGACAACGGCTGGGACCCGCAAGCCGTGCAGCGCCGCCTCGTCGACGGCGCGTTCGTCGGCCTCTGCTTCCTCTTCGCGCTCTGGCTCCTCCTCGCCCGGCCGCTGTTCCAGCAGTTCCGCGGCCACCTCTCCGACGGCGACCTCGCCATCGTCATCCCCGCCATGATGGGCATCGTGATGCTCGGCGTCGGCGTCACCACCACCTTCCGCATCCAGCGCTGGCGCCGCCGCCACGCCCTCGCCTACGTGGCCGTCTTCGCCGTCCACCTCACCGGCATGACCACCTACACCACCTGGCAGTGGAACCGCCCCGACGAGCGCATCCTCTGGTGGTCCGTCGCCTGGGTCGCCACCTGCGCCGCCATCCTCGGCGTCACCTACCTGGCCCGCACCCAGAAACCCGCGCCGATCGACAAGCCGAACTACCCCGGCGTCCACTACGCCGTCATGGGCGGCGCGGCCGGACTCGCCGCCGCCTCCGTCCTCTTCAACGGCGCCCACGCCGGCGCCCTCCCGCTCGACGCCGCGCTGCTCGCCCTCGCCGCCGCCGGAGCCCTCGCCGCGCGCCTCGTCCTCACCTACTTCGACGTCCGCCGCGTCACCGGCGAGGCCGCCGCCCGCCAGCGCAAGCTCTCCGCCATCGTAGGGGTCGCCTCCGACACCGTCCTCGTCCTCGACCCCGACCTCACCGTCACCTGGCACCCCGAGGACTCCGCGTGGCGGCCCGCCACCGACTCCGGCAGCTGCGTCGGCGCGTCCTTCCTCGACCTCATCCACATCGACGACCGCCGCGGCGCCGAAGAGGACCTGCGCACCCTCCTCGACGGCATCAGCCACTCCCGCCAGACCTCCCTCAACGTCCGCGTGCGCGACTCCGCGCGCCGCTGGCGCCACACCGAGACCGTCGTGACCGACCTGCGCGGCAAACCCCAAGTGCGCGGCCTGGTGGCCCGCATGGAGGACGTAGGGGCCCGCCGCAGCCTGGAGACCGAACTCGCGCGCATGGCCTACACGGACCCGCTCACGGGCCTCGCGAACCGCCGCGCACTCCTCCAGAGCCTCGAAGACGGCGTCAGCGCTGAAGAGCACCAGACCGCGCTGCTCCTGCTCGACCTCGACGGCTTCAAGAACGTCAACGACACCCGCGGCCACGACTTCGGCGACGAACTCCTCGTCGAGGTCTCACGCCGCATCAAGGAACTCCTGCGCCCCACCGACGTCGGCGCCCGCCTCGGCGGCGACGAGTTCGCGATCCTCTTGCGCGCCAGCTGGTCCGAGGCCGTAGCCACCGCCAAGGCCCTCGTCGCGCGCCTCGGCGAGCCCTACGACTTCCACGACGAGTCCACGGTCTTCACCACCGGCTCGGTCGGCATCGCCACCGCCGCCGAGGGCTTCGGCGACCCCGAGATCCTGCTGCGCAACGCCGACCTCGCCCTCCGCGCCGCCAAGCAGGCCGGGAAGAACCGGTACGCGACCTACGACGCCGAGTTCGACCGCAAGGTCCGCCGCAAGAACGAGCTCACCCAGGAGCTGCGCGGCGCCATCCGCCGCGACGAGCTGCGCCTGGTCTTCCAGCCCGTGTTCGCCACCGCCGACCGCTCCATCGTCGGCGCCGAAGCCCTCATGCGCTGGCACCACCCGCGCCTCGGCCACGTCAGCCCCGGCGAGTTCATCCCCGCCGCCACCGAGTCGGGCCTCACCCAGGACCTCGCGGTCTGGACCGTCAACCGCGCCGCCGAGCAGCTCGCCACGTGGTCGGCCGCCGGGATCAAAGCCTGGATCTCCGTGAACGTCTCCGTCAAGGAGCTCCACACCCACCTGTTCGCGACCGAGGTCAACACCGCGCTCATCGCCGCGGGCGTCCCGGCCCGGCGCCTCGTGCTCGAAGTGACCGAGCACGACTTCTCCCACCAGATGAACACCCTCGTCGCCCAGCTCAGCGCCCTGCGCGGCGCGGGCGTGCGGATCGCCTTGGACGACTTCGGGTCCGGCTACTCCTCGCTCGGCCAGCTCGAGCGGCTCCCGGTCGACATCATCAAGATCGACCGCGACCTCATCGCCAAGGACGACGGCGGCGTCGGCCCCCTCGCGGCCGTCACCGTCGCGCTCGGCCGCATCCTCGGCATGGAGGTCATCGCCGAAGGCGTCGAGACCGACACGCAGCTCAACGCCATGATCGCCGCCGAGGCGCCGCTCGTGCAGGGGTACCTGCTCGCCAAGCCGATGGAACCGGACGACCTGACGCGCTGGCTCGCCGATGACCCGAAGGCCCAGCGGCCCGCCCTGCCCGCGCAGAGCACGCCCGCCGAAGTGATCGACGCCGCCGACGACGACGGCCCGTCCGGCGACACGCCGTACGACGTCCCGAAGTCTGAGAAAAGTTGACTCACGGGCCGGAATCAGGCATCCTGGGGAACGTGCCGAAGCAGAACTACGACCAGAGCATCGCGACCGCGCCCGCCGCGCGGCCGCTCGTCGTAGTACTTATCTAGCGCACCGTCGTTCTCCGACGGTGCGCTCGCCCCGTGCGTCTAGCACGCGGGCGATTTTTTCTGCCCGGGGAACGACACCGCATATGTCGAACCAGCCACATCTCCCTATTGGACGAAGGACATGAGCACACCAGTGAAGGCACCGAAGCCAGGGCCGCAGGCTGCCAAAGCTCAGCCCGCGAGGCCGAAGGCCCCCAAGCCGGCTCCTCCGATCGGCGCTTCCGCCGCCGCCCCCGTCCTCACCGGCGCGCAGGCCGTCGTCCGCGCGCTCGAAGAGCTCGAGGTCGAGACCGTCTTCGGCATCCCGGGCGGCGCGATCCTCCCGGCCTACGACCCGCTCCTGGACTCCGAGAAGGTCCGCCACGTCCTCGTCCGCCACGAGCAGGGCGCCGGCCACGCCGCCCAGGGCTACGCGCTCGCGACCGGGAAGGTCGGCGTGTGCATGGCCACCTCCGGCCCCGGCGCGACCAACCTGGTGACCCCGCTCGCCGACGCGCACATGGACTCCGTCCCGATCGTGGCCATCACCGGCCAGGTCGCGTCCTCCGCCATCGGCACCGACGCGTTCCAGGAGGCCGACATCGTCGGCATCACCATGCCGATCACCAAGCACTCCTACCTGGTGCGCGACGGCGAGGACATCCCGCGCGTGCTCGCCGAGGCCTTCTACGTGGCCGCCTCCGGGCGCCCCGGCCCGGTCCTGGTCGACATCCCCAAGGACATCCTCAGCGGGACCGCGCCGTTCGTGTGGCCGCCCAAGATGGACCTGCCCGGGTACCGTCCCACGACGCAGCCGCACGGCAAGCAGATCCGCGAGGCCGCCGCGCTCATCGCCGAGGCCAGGAAGCCCGTGCTGTACGTCGGCGGCGGCGTCTTCAAGTCCGGTGCGGACGCCGAGCTGCTGGCGCTCGCCGAGCTGACCGGCGCGCCCGTCGTCACCACCCTGATGGCCCGCGGCGCGTTCCCCGACTCGCACCCGCAGCACCTGGGCATGCCCGGCATGCACGGCTCGGTGCCGGCCGTCCACGCGCTGCAGAAGTCGGACCTCATCGTCGCGCTCGGCGCCCGCTTCGACGACCGCGTCACCGGCAAGCTCGACTCGTTCGCGCCCGACGCCAAGATCGTCCACGTCGACATCGACCCGGCCGAGATCGGCAAGAACCGCGAAGCCGACGTCCCGATCGTGGGCGACTGCAAGGCCGCGATCGCCGCCATGATCGAGGCCTATGAGGACGGCGGCAAGGAGCGCCTGAAGACCTGGTGGGAGACCCTCGACGACCTGCGCGAGCGGTACCCGTTGGGCTACACGGACATCGACGACGGCCTGTCCGCGCCGCAGTACGTGATCGAGCGCCTGGGCGCGCTCGCCCCCGAAGACACGATCTGGACCGCGGGCGTGGGCCAGCACCAGATGTGGGCCTCGCAGTTCGTCAAGTACGAGCGGCCGGGCACGTTCCTCAACTCGGGCGGCCTGGGCACCATGGGCTTCGCGGTCCCGGCCGCGATGGGCGCCAAGATGGGCCGGATGGACACCACCGTGTGGGCCATCGACGGCGACGGCTGCTTCCAGATGACCAACCAGGAGCTCGCCACCTGCGCGATCGAGGGCATCCCCATCAAGGTCGCGGTCATCAACAACGGCAACCTCGGCATGGTCCGCCAGTGGCAGACCCTGTTCTACGACAAGCGGTACTCGAACACGAACCTGTCGACCCACCACTCCGAGGCGTCCCCGCGCATCCCGGACTTCGTGAAGCTCGCCGAGGCCCTCGGCTGCGTCGGCCTGCGCGCCGACACCGCCGCGGAGGTCGACGAGGTCATCAAGCAGGCCAACGCCATCAACGACCGCCCGGTCGTGGTCGACTTCACCGTCGGCCCCGACGCCATGGTGTGGCCGATGGTCCCGGCCGGGGTCTCCAACGACGAGATCCTCTACGCGCGCGACGTGCGCCCGAACTTCGACGACGAGGGAGAAATCTGATGAGCACCCACACATTGTCAGTCCTCGTCGAGAACAAGCCGGGCGTGCTCGCCCGGGTGGCCGCGCTGTTCTCCAGGCGCGGCTTCAACATCGACTCCCTCGCCGTCGGCGAGACCGAGCACCCCGGCGTCAGCCGCATCACCATCGTGGTGGGCGTCGAGGCGGGCTCGCTGGAGCAGGTCACCAAGCAGCTCAACAAGCTCATCCACGTCCTGAAGATCGTGGAACTGGAAGCGGGCTCCTCCGTGCAGCGCGAACTGCTGCTGGTGAAGGTCCGCGCCGACGCCGCCACCCGCGGCCAGGTGATCGCCGCCGCCGAGCTGTTCAAGGCCCGCTCGGTCGACGTCACACCCGACACGGTCACCTTCGAGGTCACCGGGAACTCCGACAAGATCGAGGCGTTCCTGGAAGTCCTCGAGCCGTTCGGGATCAAGGAGCTCGTCCAGTCGGGGACGGTCGCGCTCGGGCGCGGCGCCAAGTCGATGGCGTCGCTGTCGCGATACGTCTCTCCGAATAGCTAGTAACGAAGGAAGCAGTACATGTCCGCTGAAGTGTTCTACGACGACGACGCCGACCTGGCCCTCATCCAGGGCAAGAAGGTCGCCGTCCTCGGCTACGGCTCGCAGGGCCACGCCCACTCGCTGAGCCTCCGCGACTCGGGTGTCGAGGTCGTCATCGGCCTCCAGGAGGGCTCGAAGTCGCGCTCGAAGGCCGAGGAGGCGGGCCTGAAGGTCCTCACTCCGGCCGCCGCCACCGAGTGGGCCGACGTCATCATGATCCTCGTGCCGGACACGGTGCAGGCCAAGCTGTACGCCGACGAGATCGCGCCGAACCTGTCCGCCGGGAACTCGCTGTTCTTCGGCCACGGCTTCAACATCCGCTACGACCTGATCCAGGCCCCCGCGGACGTGAACGTCGCCATGGTCGCCCCGAAGGGCCCGGGCCACATGGTCCGCCGCCAGTTCGTGGACGGCAAGGGCGTCCCCGCGCTCGTCGCGGTGGAGCAGGACCCGTCGGGCGACACGCAGGCCGTGGCGCTCTCCTACGCGAAGGCGATCGGCGGCACCCGTGCGGGCGTCCTGAAGACCACCTTCAAGGAGGAGACCGAGACCGACCTGTTCGGCGAGCAGGCCGTGCTCTGCGGCGGTGCCGTCGAGCTCATCAAGGCCGGCTTCGAGACGCTGACCGAGGCGGGCTACGCCCCCGAGGCCGCGTACTTCGAGTGCCTGCACGAGCTCAAGCTGATCGTGGACATGATCTACGAGGGCGGCCCGGCCAACATGTGGTACTCCGTCTCCGACACCGCCGAGTACGGCGGCCTGACCCGCGGCCCGCGCGTCGTCAACGCCGAGACCAAGGCCGAGATGAAGCGCATCCTCACCGAGATCCAGGACGGCACCTTCGCCAAGGAATGGGTCGCCGAGTCCGAGAAGCGCGAGAACTACAAGAAGCTCCAGGAGGAGCAGAACAACCACCCGATCGAGGAGACGGGCGCCAAGATGCGCGCCCTCATGCCCTGGGTCCAGCGCAAGATCACCGAGACCGCCTAAGTCTCAAGCACGCTGAAGGCCGGGAACCGCTTTGCGGTTCCCGGCCTTCCGCTTTCTCATGGCGGAGAATGACTGTCCGCGTATAGACGGAGTGGTTCGGGAGAGGCTTCGATGACGAAATTCATGGTGACCGCGAGGCGGGCGCGCGGGTTGTGGGAGCTCGAAGTCCTCGGCGTCGGGGTTACACAGTCGGCCTCCGTCGAGGAGGCCGAGGAGATCGTCCGCGAATACCTCGACTGCCTCGGCTTCGTTCACGCCGAAATTGCGCCGATCACCATCTCCTGGCACGGTTTTCCCGTCATCGACTCGCGCACGAGCGAGGACATCATCGGGTACGACGAGAATGGCCTGCCCACGTAGTCCCTTCTAGAAGAGCACTTCTTTCGTCAAAGGCCGGGAACCGCGAAGCGGTTCCCGGCCTTTGACGTTCCTAGGGGGTGAAGGCTCCTGCTTTGGCGGCGGTGTGGGCTGCGAGGGCTGCTTGGTCGGCGGCGGGGGTGTCTATCGGGTCTCCGGTGATGAGGAGGCGGTAGTAGAGGGGGGCGGAGACGGCGCGAATGACTTCGGTGGGGGAGGTGGCGGGCGGGATCTCGCCGCGTTCGATGGCGGCGGTGACGCAGGGGGCCCATTCGCCGGTGCGGGCGGCGTAGAAGCGCTGGAGGGCTTCGGCGGTCTGGGCGTCGCAGGCGGCGGCGGTGATGAGGGCCTTGAAGAGCGGGCCCTGGCGGGGGTCGCTCAATGTGGACTGGACGAGTCGGGCCTGGGCGGTGAGGTCCCCGAGGAGGGTGCCGGTCTCGGTGCGGGGCAGGGACTCGGCCGCCATCTCGCCGAGCATGTCGGCGACGAGCCCGGGGACGGTGCCCCAGCGGCGGTAGACCGTGGTCTTGCCGACCCCGGCGCGGCGGGCGATCTCGGCGAGGTCGAGGCGGTCGAAGCCGTCCTCGGCGAGGGCGTCTCCGGCGGCGCGGAGCACGGCTTCGCGGACCTTCGCGGTGCGGCCGCCGGGGCGGATCGTGCCGGGCTCGGGACGCTCGTCACTCATAACGGGACTCCAGTTGCATTAAAGGCGGTTCGTGGGCTAGCTTAGTCGAAGTTCTTAACGGAACTGTAGAACCTTTAGAAGGGAACCGTCATGGAATACCGCAGGCTCGGCGCCTCTGGCCTCATCGTCCCCGCCCTCAGCTTCGGCGCGGGCACCTTCGGCGGGCGCGGCCCGCTCTTCAGCGCCTGGGGCGACACCGGCACCGACCAGGCCCGCCGCATGGTCGACGTGGCCCTCGACGCCGGCGTCACGATGTTCGACTCGGCCGACGTCTACTCCGACGGCGAGTCTGAACGCGTCCTCGGCCAGGCCCTCAAGGGCCGCAGGGACAAGGCGCTCATCTCCACGAAGGCGGCGCTTCCTACCGGGGACGGGCCCGCGGATTCGGGTACCGGTCGGTCCCGGCTCATCAAGTCGGTTGAGAGCGCGCTCCGGCGTCTCGACACCGACTACATCGACCTCTTCCAGTTGCACGCGTTCGACGCGGGCACGCCCGTCGAGGAGACCGTGCGCGCCCTCGACGACCTCGTCAGGGCCGGGAAGCTCCGCTACATCGGCGTCTCCAACTTCGCGGGCTGGCAGCTCATGAAGTCCCTCGCCGCCGCCGACGCCCACGGCTGGACCCGCTATGCGGCGCACCAGGTCTACTACTCGCTCGTCGGCCGCGACTACGAGTGGGAGCTCATGCCGCTCGGCCATGACCAGGGCGTCGGCGCGGTCGTCTGGAGCCCCCTCGGCTGGGGCCGCCTCACCGGCAGGATCCGCCGCGGGCAGCCCCTTCCCGAAGGCAGCCGCCTCCACGAGACCGCCCAGTTCGGCCCGCCCGTCACCGACGAGCTGCTGTACGACGTCGTCGACGTCCTCGACGAACTCAGCGAGGAGACCGGGAAGACCGTCCCGCAGATCGCCCTCAACTGGCTCCTGCGCCGCCCCACCGTCGCCTCGGTCATCATCGGCGCCCGCAACGAGCAGCAGCTGCAGGACAACCTCGGCGCGGTCGGCTGGGAGCTCGCCGCCGACCAGGTCGCCCGCCTCGACAAGGCCAGCGCCCGCACCGCCCCCTACCCGTACTACCCGTACGAGATCCAGGAGGGCTTCGCCCGCCTCAATCCGCCGCTCGTCCCCGCTTCGAAGTGATCGGCCCGATCCGGGCCGGTAGGCTCCCGGCGGCGCGAGAATGGGGGGTGGAACCCCCATACCGGCGCCGTCGGGAATCCGCACGGCAAGGCATCCGACCGCGCGGCGCCCGGCGTGCATTCCGCTGCACGAGGAGCACATCATGCCGAAGACATCGAAGGCGAACGCTTCGGAGCACCTGACTCTCGAAGGCTACGAGGGCCACTTCACGGAGATGGCCACCGGCTACACCGTCGCGTTCGAGAAGTACACCGCCGACGCGGACCTCACCGAGTACTTCAAGGGCCTGCCCGACGACCGCTGCCAGTGCCCGCACTGGGGCTACGTCTTCTCCGGGAAGGTGACGTTCAAGACCATGGACGGCGACGAGACGTTCGAGGCCGGGGACGCCTACCATGTCGGCCCCGGGCACACGCCCGTCCTGTACGACGGCACCGAAGTCGTCGAGTTCAGTCCCACCGAGGAGCTGAACCGGACGATCGCAGTGGTCACGAAGAACATGGAGTCGATGGGCTGAGGACGAAACCGGGCCTGAGGCTGTGACTTGACTCGCGTCTATCCTTGGGGGGTGGTTGACCAAGCGGTGAAGACGTACCAGGTGAAGACGTACGGCTGTCAGATGAACGTGCACGACTCCGAGCGCATCGGGGGCCTGCTCGAAGAGGCGGGCTACGTGCCGGTCCAGGCCGACGGCGCGCCCGACCTGGTCGTGTTCAACACCTGCGCGGTGCGCGAGAACGCCGACAACAAGCTGTACGGCAACCTCAGCCACCTCGCCCCGGCCAAGCGCGAGAACCCGGACATGCAGATCGCCGTCGGCGGCTGCCTCGCGCAGAAGGACCGCGGCGAGATCGTCAAGCGCGCCCCCTGGGTCGACGCGGTGTTCGGCACCCACAACATCGGCTCGCTGCCGGTGCTCCTGGAGCGCGCCCGCCACAACCAGGAGGCCGAGGTCGAGATCCTCGAGTCCCTGGAGACGTTCCCGTCCGCCCTGCCCACCAAGCGCGACTCGACCTACTCCGGTTGGGTCTCGATCTCTGTGGGCTGCAACAACACCTGCACGTTCTGCATCGTGCCGAGCCTGCGCGGCAAGGAGAAGGACCGCCGCCCCGGCGAGATCCTGGCCGAGGTGCAGGCGCTGGTCGACGAGGGCGTCTCGGAGGTGACCCTCCTGGGCCAGAACGTGAACACGTACGGGGTCGAGTTCGGCGACAAGCTCGCCTTCGGCAAGCTCCTGCGCGCCTGCGGCGCGATCGAGGGCCTGGAGCGCGTGCGCTTCACCAGCCCGCACCCGAAGAACTTCACCGACGACGTGATCGCGGCTATGGCCGAGACCCCGAACGTCTGCCACTCGCTCCACATGCCGCTGCAGTCCGGCTCCGACAAGGTGCTCAAGGAGATGCGCCGGTCCTACCGGTCGGCGAAGTACCTGGAGATCCTCGACAAGGTCCGCGAGGCGATGCCCGACGCGGCCATCACCACGGACATCATCGTCGGCTTCCCCGGCGAGACCGAGGAGGACTTCCAGGGCACCCTCGACGTGGTCGAGAAGGCCCGCTTTTCCAGCGCCTTCACCTTCCAGTACTCGATCCGCCCCGGCACTCCGGCGGCGACGATGGAGGACCAGATCCCGAAGGCCGTCGTCCAGGAACGCTACGAACGCCTTGTGGCCCTGCAGGAGCGCGTCTCCTGGGAGGAGAACCGCAAGCTCGAGGGCACCGAGGTCGAGGTCCTGGTGACTGTGGGGGACGGCCGCAAGGACGCCGCCACCGGCCGCCTCTCCGGGCGCGCCCGCGACGGCCGCCTCGTCCACTTCACCGTGACCCCCAGCGAGACCGGCCCGACGGGCAACGCGGAAGGCGTACGCCCCGGCGACGTCGTGACCACCGTGGTCACCTACGGCGCCCCGCACCACCTGGTCGCCGACGGCAAGATCCTCTCGCACCGGGCCACCAAGGCGGGCGACGCCTGGGCCGCGGGCAAGGCCACCAAGCTCCCCGGCGTCAGCCTCGGCATGCCGGGCATCGGCAAGAAGCCCCTCCCGAAGCAGGAAGGCCCCGGCTGCGCCTGCTGACCGAGTGATATCACCTCGTCCAAGTGCTATCATCGGGGTATGAAACAGCTGCTCCTCCGCGTTGACGACGATCTCCACGCGCGCCTCACCGAACGGGCGAAGCGTGAGCACCGGTCGGTCAACGCGATCGCGAACGAGATCCTGTCCGTCATCGGCGAAGGCGACGGCCGCAGCGCGACCGAGAAGGTCAAAGCGCGGGCCGCGGCCCTCGGCATGCTGGCGCCCCCGCTGAAGGTCGCCAAGGAAGCGCCGCCGGTCAAGGACGTCGAAGCCCTGCGCTCCAGGGTGCTCGACTCGATGCGCGGCATCGGCCCGATCGTCGACCAGATCTTCGACGAGGACCGGGACCGCCTGCTGTGATCGTCTACGCCGACTCGTCGGTGCTCGCCCGCTCTTACCTGCCCGACGAGCGCGGCCACGTCGAAGCCCTGAAGCTCCTGCGCGACCCCGAGGTGCTGGTCGTCACCGGCTCCTGGACCCGTATCGAGGTCGCCGGGGCCCTGGTCCGCACCGCCCGCGCCAAACGCCGCGACAAGGACCAGCTGCTCGACATCTGGCAGGCCGACACCGCCCCCGAAGGCCCGATCACGATCATCTCCGCGCCGCAGGACGAGGTCGAACGCGAGGCCTTCGAGATCGTCGCGACCCACGGCATCCGCGCCATGGACGCCTGGCACATCGCCACCGCGACCCTCCTCCTCCCCGACCTCGCCGCAGGCGAGCCCTACGCCTTCGCCTCCCGCGACAAGGAACAGGCCGCCGTAGCCGAACTCCGCGGCTTCACCCTCGTCTAGCTGCGAAGCTTGACATTGACACGGTGTCAAGGCGTTCACTGGGGGCAGGAGGTGGTTCCCATCGAGACGGAACGCATGAACACCCGGCTTGTCGAGGCGCTGGCCGCCAGCGCCTCGTCTGCGCGGCTGAAGGCCGCGCTCGCGGCGGGCACTGATCCCGACCCGGCGATGCTCGACGTGCTCGTGGCGCGCTGCGCGGTCGAGCCCGACTTCTATGTGCGCGACATGCTCACCTGGGCCCTGACGCGGCTCCCGGCGGGCCTCACCGTCCCGCGCCTGCTCGCGGAGCTGGAAGCGGACGCCTCGCAGGCCCGGAGCCAGGCGCTGCATACGCTGTCGAAGATCGGGGATGTCCGGGCTTGGCCCGCAATGACCTCGGCGCTGCTGCGCGACCCGGACGACGAGGTCGCCCGAGCCGCATGGCGCGCCGCTGTCGCCGTCGTCCCGGAAGGCGAGGAACTCGCTCTGGCGGAGACACTGGCGTCGCAGCTGGGTCGCGGCGGGCGCGAAGTGCAGCTCAGCCTGAGCCGGTCGCTGGTCGCGCTCGGGGAACTCGTCAATCCGGTCTTGAAGCGGGCGAAGGAAAGCGACGACCCGGTCGCCGCCGCGCACGCGAAGGCCACTGAACGGCTCCTCAAGGACCCGGACGCCGCATTCGAACTCGACATCAAGGAGGCGAAGCGCGTCTTCGCCCTCGGCCCGGAAGGCTGAGCAGGATGCTGATCGGCGAGGTCGCCCGCCGCTCCGGGGTGAGCGCCCGGATGCTCAGGCACTACGAGTCCCTGGGGCTCGTGGCGCCCACCGGCCGCACGGTCGGCGGCTACCGCGAGTACGCCGAAGCGGACATCCAGCGGATCTTCCACGTTGAGTCCCTGCGGACCCTGGGTCTGTCGCTGCGCCAGATCGGCCAGGTCCTCGACGACCCGGGGTTCGCCCCGTCCGCGCTCATCGGCGACCTCATCCGCGAGACCGAGCGCCGCCTGGCCCGCGAGCAGGAGCTGCTCAAGCGCCTCCGTGCGGTCGACGCGTCCGGGCCGACCGCCTGGGAGGGCGTCCTGCGGATCACCGAGCTCCTGCGCGGCCTCGGTTCGCCAAGCGCCGCAAGGCGGCAGCAGGCCGTTCTCTCCCCGGAAGCGGACGTGCCCGCCCCGATCCTCGCCGAAGCGGTGCTCGCCGAGGGCGATCCGCACGTCGCCGGGGCCCTGCGCTGGGCGCTCGCCCGCGCCGATGACGACGTCGTGGCGGCACTGGCGCCCGGCCTCGAATCCCCAGACGCCGACGTGCGCCGCCGCGCGGTCCGGGTCCTCGCGGACCTCCCGGGGGAGGAGTCGGCCGCCGCGCTGACCGGCGCCCTCGCCGACCTGGACCCGCAGGTCCGCGGGCACGCGGCGCTGGCCCTTGGCGTGCGTGGGAGGTCAGCAGCCGTGCCGGTCCTGGTGGCGATGATCGTTGAAGGCGTGAACGACGTGGACGCGGCGGAAGCCCTGGGCGCGTTGGCATCCGACCCGGGAAGGGCTGACGCGATCAAGCGGGCCCTCAGCGGCGAACTCGCCGATCCTGTCGCTCCAGCCCCAGCCCGCCTGCGCTTGGTCCAGGCGCTAGCGGAGTTGCCGACCGCACTCGCGCTGCCGATGCTGCGCGGCCTCGCCGACGACGAGGACCGGACCGTGGCCCGGACCGCCGCCGCGCTGGCAGGCGTGATCGAAGCCCAGGACGGCGTCTGAACCCGCCGCGGATACGACGAAAGCCCACCGGCTCGCAGCCGATGGGCGTCTGGAGGGGGAAGGTAAGTCCGCTTCTCCTGGCGGGACCACCCACTCGGTGGGCTGGCCGGTGACCTCCGAGATGCGGTCGTAGTCGCGGTCGTAGTGGAGCACGGTCACGCCATGCCGCTCAGCGGTGGCGGCGATGAGCAGGTCGGGGAGCTTGACGGATCGATGGAGCGATTTCGCCACCAGTTTGGTATGGACCTCGATAGCGCGGTCCCAGATGTCATCAGGCATCGGAAGCTGTTCGAACTGTCGGCTGAGTTCGAGCCACAGTTCTGCGTCTTGGACGTTGCGCGAGCTGGTGAGCATCTCCATGATGCTCATGGAACAGACGCCGAGGACTCCGCGGTCGGACATCGGGGCGACGCGCGCGAAGACCGATGGCTTCGATTGGCGTGCAAGGACGCTCGTGTCCACTAGGTACTTGGCTACCGCTGCCATATTTGTTTCCGAGCTTCTTCGTCGGCGAGATCGGACAGGTTTCCGGCGGCGAGCCAGTCGAGGAGCTGGCGGCGTTTGTGCTGGGCGACGAACTCCTTGAGCGTGGCGTTGACGGTGCTGACCTTGGTCGTGGTTCCGAGGATCTCCGCGGCTTGCGCGCAGAGATCGTCATCGAGGTTGATGACTGTTCGTGACATTGTTTTCACCCCCTCACCGTAGCCGTGCGTGAAGCTCCAGCATACCTGCCGCGAGTGCGTGTCGCGATCGATTGCGTCGCGTTGACGACACTTTATCTCGATGGCTATCGATATCGATCTCTCGGTATCAGTGATATCGAACGGTTGTGATGATCGTTAGCGTTCTAGTGTGGGCGGCCGGCGCATCGCGCCGCCCGCCCACGTGCGGCCCCTAGTCGGCGACGTTCAGGATGAGCTTGCCTGCTGCGTGGCCGGTCTGGCTTTCGTCTTGGGCCTTGGCCGCGTCGGCGAGTTCGTGGACCGAGTGGATGCGCAGGTCGAACTTGCCGGCCTCGAAGAGGGCCGTGGCCTCGGCGAGGGCGTGGTAGGCGGTCGCGTGGGTCGTCACCTGGGCTTCGGGGACCGAGCCGGAGAAGTCGGCGATCGTGACGACCTGCCTGGGGTCGCCCGTGGCTGCGGCCAGCTCGGGCAGCGAGCCCGCACCGACCGCGTCGATCGCGCCGTGGACGCCTTCGGGGGCGAGCGCGGCGACGCGTCCGGCCAGGCCTTCGCCGTACACCGTCGGCTGCGCGCCGATCGAGCGGAGGTACTCGTGGTTGCCTTCGCTCGAGGTGCCGATGACGTTGAGGCCCTTGGCGACCGCGAACTGCACCGCGGCGCTGCCGACCGATCCGGCCGCGCCGTCGATGACCACGGTCTGGCCTTCGGTGAGCCCGAGGAGTTCGAGCGCGCGGACGGCGGTCTCGGCCGCGGTCGGCAGGGCCGCCGCGAGTTCCCAGCTCATCGAGGCAGGCTTCAGCGTGAAGTTGTCCACCACGGTGTACTCGGCCTGCGCGGTCGGGCCGTAGCCGATGGCCTCGTCGCCGACCTGCACGCCCGTGACGCCCTCGCCGACCTCGTCCACGACTCCGGCCGAGTCGAACCCGGGAATGCCGGGGAAGTCCACCGGGAAGATCTCCTGGAGGTACCCGGCGCGGATCTTCCAGTCGACCGGGTTGACGGCGGCGGTGCGGACCTTGATGCGGATCTGGCCCGGCCCGGCGTGGGGCTCGGGAATCTCGGTCACTTCGAGCACTGAGGACGGACCGTATTCGGCGAAGGTGAGGGCGTACATGGCGGACCTGGCTTTCTGCGTGCGGGCCATGAGGATTCGCGGCCCAGGGGTTTCACGGTTACCGCAGGTCCAACCGCTCGACGCGCACCGGCCATTCCGGTTCGCGTCCGTTCGTGATCATCGACCTTTTCTCGCGCCGGTGGAATACCCGGGGCGGGGGGGGGGGGGGGGGGGGGGGGGGGGGGGGGGGGGGGGGGGGGGGGTGGTGGGGGGGGGGGGGGGGGGTGGCGTCTCCGGGT
>NZ_JBVJHZ010000052.1:0-34961 GCF_055586545.1 Glycomyces sp. NPDC050141
GGGGGACAGACGAGGGAAAAAATGTGGCGGGGGGGGGGGGGGGGGTGTGGGGGTTGTGGGGGGGGGGGGGGGGGGTTTTGGGGGGGGGGGGGGGGGGGGGGGGGGGGGGCTCCCCCCCCCCCCGCCTCCTCAGTTCCCGGGGTCCGCGAGTTCGAGGTCGGCGATCGTCTTGGGGTCGTTCATGATCGCGATGCTCGCGACCTTGCCGTCGACTACAGCGAACGCCAGGACCGAACGCGGCGACCCGCCCGGGGCCCACATCGCGCCCGCGAGGCCGTCTACGAGCACCGTGATCGCGTCCTTGGCCTGGCCGTTGAAGATCGCGGCCACGGCCGAAGCACCGATGACCTCGCGCCCGGAGAAGCCGGTCGCTACCGCGTCCTCGTCCGCGACCACGACGATGCCCGGGTCCAGCACGGCCAGCAGGTCCTCGAAACGGCCCTCGCGGGCGGCGGCCAGGAACGCTTCCACAACCGATTGGCGCTGGCGCGCATCGCGATCCGCCTCGGACCGGGCCCGGCCCTCGCGCACCCGCCTGCGGGCGCGGCTCGCGAGCTGGCGCGTCGCCTCGGTCGTGCGGTCCAGGACCGGCGCGATGCGGTCGAAGGGCACGCCGAACAGGTCGTGCAGCACGAACGCCACGCGCTCGGCCGGGCCGAGCGCGTCGATCACCACCTCCAGGGCCTGGCCGACCGAGTCGGCCATCACCGCGTCCGACTCCGGGTCGCCGCCGGCGCCGGGGCCTGCGGCCAGCGGGAGGTCGGCGTCGAGGGCGTCCTCGCGGCGGGTGCGGCGCGAGCGCAGCAGGTTCAGGCAGACCCGTGAGACGACGGTGGTGAGCCAGCCGCGCAGGTTCTCCACGTCGCCGGTGTCAGTGCGGGCGAACCGCATCCACGTCTCCTGCACCGCGTCGTCCGCCTCACCGGAACTGCCGAGCATCCGCAGCGCGACCGCCCGCAGGTGCTCGCGGTGCTCCTCGAAGCGCTGCACCAGGCCGTGCTCAAAAAAGAAATCCTCGCTCATCCCAACCTCCGCTCAGGGCCGCTCAACCCTACTGACCCGCCCCGGGCCCCGAACGTGACGAGCCCCGCGAAGCGGCGCCGGCCTATTCCGTACCGGGGAGGTACGTAAATACGTTGCGGGCGTTCCGGTCGGCTGTGATACTCGGCCGATGACGATCATTCGACGCGAGACCGAGGGCGACGCGCCCCTCATCCACGCCATCCACGACGCCGCCTTCGCCACGGTCGCTTACGCCTCCGGGACGGAGGCGGCGATCGTCGACGCCCTGCGCGGCAGCGAAGACTGGGTGCCGCAGCTGTCGCTCGTGGCCGAGATCGACGGCAAGCCGGTCGGGCACGTAGTCTGCTCGTACGGGAACCTCGGCGACGAGCGCATCCTCGGACTCGGCCCGATCGGCGTCGACCCGGCCCTGCACGGCAAGGGCATCGGCTCGGCCCTCATGCACGCGTCCATCGCGGCCGCCGACGCCATGGACGAGCCGATGATCATCCTCCTCGGCAGCCCGGACTACTACGGCCGCTTCGGGTTCGAGCCCGCCTCCCCGTACGGCGTCGAACCGCAGGACCCCGGATGGGAATCCGCGTTCCAGCTCCGCAAGCTCACCAACTGGCGTGATGATCTGCGCGGCAAGTACGCCTACTCCCCCGGTTTCGACGCCCAGAACTAGGCGACGGCGGCCGGTTCGGGCTCCGGCTTCGGGAGGTCGCGCAGGTTCCGCAACGGCGAGAAGAACACCGGGAGGAACGCCAGGCAGACGCCGATGGCGCCGACCCAGAGCGTGGCCCTCGCCCCGACCGTTTCGCCGAGGACGCCGCCTATGAGCGCGCCGACCGCGCTGAGGCCCCAGGCGAGGAAGCGGACCGTGGCGTTCATGCGGCCCAGCAGGCGGTCCGGGGTGAGGCGCTGGCGGAAGCTGACCTGGTTGACGTTGTAGACGACCGAGCCGACGCCGACGAGGCCCATGCCGAGCGCGGCGATCCACACGCGCCACCCCGGTTCGGCGGCGGGGAGGAGCAGCAGGCCCGGTGAGGTGGCGAGGGTCGAGATCCAGATGGCTCGACCCTCGCCGAGCCAGGCGGTGACCGGGCCGGTGACGAACGCGCCGACGAGGCCGCCGATGCCGAAGACCGCGAAGAGCAGGCCGATCTCGCCGGGCGTCATGCCCATGTCGCGGGGCAGGAAGACCACGACCATCGCCATGTAGGCGCCCATCCAGAGGTTCCACCAGCTGGTGGCGGCCACGATGGACGCCAGGATGCGGTTGCGGAAGACGAAGGCCAGGCCTTCCTTGATCTCGGGGATGATCCGGGCGTCATGGGCGACTTCGGGTTTGGCCTCGCGGCGGCGGATGCCGACGAGGAACAGGGCGGAGGCGCCCATCGCGACCGCGTCGAACGCGAGGGCGACGGGCGCGGTGAGCCACCCGATGAGCTGCCCGGCGAGCACCGGGCCGCCCAGCTGCGCGGTCGAGCGCACGACCTCGAGCTTCGCGTTGCCTTCCACGAGCTTGTCGCGGCCGACGAGGTGCGGCAGGTAGGACTGGTAGGAGACGTCGAAGAAGACGGTGAAGACGCCGATGGTGAACGCGACCGCGTAGAGCTGCCAGATGGTGAGCACGTCGGCCCACCAGGCGAGCGGGACGGTGAGGAGCACTGCGGCGCGCACGATGTCGCTCACGATGAGGACGCGGCGGCGGCGCATGCGGTCGATCCACGCGCCCGCGGGGAGGCCGATGAGCAGGAACGCGGCCATGGTCATCGAGGAGAGGACGCCGACCTCGAACTCGCTGACGTCGAGCGCGATGACGGCGGCGAGCGGCAGGGCGAGCGAGGTGATCTGGTAGCCGAACTGGGCGACCGTAGTGGAGAGGAAGAGGCCGCGGAAGTCGTGTTCGCGGAGGAGGCCGAGGCGGTCAGGCTTTTCGGGCGCGACGGGGCCGGAACCGAGGGAGATCATGCGATTGAGTATTCCCAATCAATTGGGTTTTGTCAATCACTCTGGCCGCTAGGATGAGGGCGTGGCAGAGCAGCGCAAGGCAGAGGGTTTCAAGGACGACCGGCCGCTGGCCTCCGAGGCGGAGGCCAAGGCGGTGGCGTCGGCCGTGCGGCTGCGCATCCTGCGGCTGTGCCTCGACCAGGCGCTGACGAACAAGGAGATCGCCCAGCGGCTCGAGTCGAACCCGGCGACGGTGCTGCACCACGTGAGGAAGCTCGTGGACACGGGGTTCCTTGCGGCGCAGGAGGAGCGGGTGGGCGCGCGCGGGTCGCGGGAGATCCCGTACCTGGCGACGCGGAAGTCGTGGGCGCTGCGGCTGGGCGAGGAGCACTGGTCGGAGCTGTCGACGGCGATGATGGACGCGTTCCGCACCGAGGTGGCGCAGCTGGGCGACCCGTCGAAGGTGAACATCGGACGGCTCGGCCTGCGGCTCAACGAGTCGCAGTACGAGGAGGTCAGCCGGAGGTTCAAGGTGCTCTTCGACGAACTGGCCGCGATCGAGCCGGGGCCTGACGCGAAGCCGTACTCGCTCTTCACTGCGATCCACCCGGACGCGGGCCGGGAGTAAGCGGGTATTTCCGGCTCTAGCCTTCAAAACGGACACCCTGGGACCCCCCGAATCCACTATGGCACGGGGGTACGACAGCGAAAAAGGCGGAGACGGGAACCCCTCAGATCCCGTCTCCGCCACTCCCTCTATTAATTTCGGTCGAGCAGCCCTTGGACCTTGGCCCGCACCTCGGGGGTGTCGAGGCCTCGGATCATCAGGGTGGTGCGGCGGCGCAGGACGTCGTCGGCGGAGTGGGCCCACTCGACGTCGCGGGCGTAGACGACCTGGGCCATGATCTCCGGCGCGTCCGGGTGGACGCGCTCGGCCAGCTCCGGGTGCTCCCCCGCGAGGCGGGCGATGTCGAACGCGAGCGAACCGTAGTGCGTCGCAAGGTGCTTCGCAGTATCCTCGCCGAGGTCCGGCAGCGGCGCGCCGCCGTCGGAGAGGAGCCGGTGCTCGACCGCGTGCGGGTTCGCGATGCCCGGCAGCGGCAGCCGGTGCGGCAGGTTCGCCATCGGCTCCATCTCCGAGCCGAGCGAGTACCCGGGCAGGGCCGCGAGCTTCTTCATCACGGTCCGTCCGATGTGGCGGAACGTGGTCCACTTGCCGCCCGCCACCGAAAGCATCCCGCCGCGACCCTCGGTCACCACGGTCTCCCGCTTGGCCTTCGCGGTCGAGCCGGGCCCGCCCGGCAGGACCCGGAGCCCCGCGAACGCGTACGTGATGAGCTCGGGCTTGAGCTGCGCCGCGCGCACCGAGATGCTGGCCTCGTCGAGGATCTGCTTGAAGTCGGCCTTCGTGGGCGAGACCTGGCCCGGGTCGCCCTCGTAGTCCTCGTCCGTCGTGCCGAGCAGGAGCATGTCCTCCCACGGCAGCGCGAACGTGATGCGGTACTTGTCCACGGGTGTCGCCAGCGCCGCGCCCCAGTCGGCGGTGCGCTTGAGCACCAGGTGCGTGCCCTTGGAGAGCCGGATCGACGGGTCGGCGGCCGGGTTCTCCATGCGGCGCAGGTGGTCGACCCACGGGCCGGTGGCGTTGAGGACGACGTGGGCGTTCACGCCGAACTCGGTGCCGTCCACTTTGTCGCGCAGGTCGGCGCCGGTGACGCGGCCGTCAGTGAAGCGCAGGCCGGTGACCTCGGCGTAGTTGAGGACGCTCGCGCCCGCCTCGACCGCCGCGCGGGTGGTCATGAGGGCCATGCGGGAGTCGTTCATCTGGCTGTCGCCGTAGACGGCGACCGCCTTGAGGTCCTTGACGCGCAGCTCCGGCACGGCCGCGCGGGCCTTGGCGGGGCTGAGCAGGTGGCCGACGCCGTCGCCGAAGCCGGAGAGCGCGGAGTAGGCGAAGACGCCCGCACCGAGCTTGGCCGCGCCGTGCGGCCCTCCCTTGTAGACGGGCAGGTAGAACTTGAGCGGGCGGGACAGGTGCGGCGCGACCTGGCGGGTGACGGCGCGGCGTTCGAAGTGGTTCTCCGCCACGAGCTTGACCGCGCCGGTCTGCAGGTAGCGCAGGCCGCCGTGGAGGAGCTTGGAGGAGGCGGAGGAGGTGGCGCCGGCGAAGTCGCCGGCGTCCACGAGGGCCACCCGCAGCCCCGACTGGGCGGCGTGCCAGGCCGTGGAGATGCCCAGGATGCCGCCGCCGATGACGAGCAGGTCGAACGTGGCGTTCCCCAGCTGCTCGCGTGCTTCGGCTCGGCCGACGTTCGCAACGAAGCGAACGGGGCCGGTCGGGTTCGCCTCCGGGCCGGAGACGTGCTGCAAGGTGGTCATCGCGTTGCTCCCTACTCGTCCTGCCAGCCCATGGTCCGCTCGACGGCCTTGAGCCAGTTCTTGTATTCCCGGTCGCGGACCTCGGGGTCCATGTCGGGCGTCCATTCGGCGGCGCGCCGCCAGTTGGCGCGCAGGTCCTCGACGTTCTCCCAGAACCCGACCGCGAGGCCCGCGGCGTAGGCGGCGCCGAGGCACGTGGTCTCGGCGACCATGGGGCGCACGACGGGGGCGTCGAGCACGTCCGCGAGGAACTGCATGAGGAGGTTGTTGGAGGTCATGCCGCCGTCGACCTTGAGCGCGGAGAGCTCGACGCCGGAGTCCTTCGTCATGGCGTCGGTGATCTCGCGGGTCTGCCAGGCGGTGGCTTCGAGGACGGCGCGGGCGATGTGGGCCTTGGTGACGTACCGGGTGAGCCCGGCGATGACGCCGCGCGCGTCGGAGCGCCAGTAGGGGGCGAAGAGCCCGGAGAACGCGGGGACGAAGTAGGCGCCGCCGTTGTCCTCCACCGACATCGCGAGGGTCTCGATCTCGGCCGCGGTCTTGATGAGCCCCATCTGGTCGCGCATCCACTGGACGAGCGAGCCGGTGACGGCGATCGAGCCTTCGAGGGCGTAGACCGGGTCCTGCTCGCCGATGCGGTAGCCGACGGTGGTGAGGAGCCCGGACTCGGAGTGGATGAGCTTCTCGCCGGTGTTCATGAGCATGAACGTGCCGGTGCCGTAGGTGGACTTCGCTTCACCGGTGGCGAAGCAGGTCTGTCCGAAGAGGGCGGCCTGCTGGTCGCCGAGGGCGGAGGCCACGGGGACGCCCGCGAGGAGCCCGCCGAGGGGGCCGCCGGTGACGGTGCCGTAGACCTCGGAGGAGGAGCGGATCTCGGGGAGCACCTGCATGGGCACGCCCATCTCGGCGGCGATCGCCTCGTTCCAGCTCAGGTCCTCGAGGTTCATGAGGAGGGTGCGGGAGGCGTTGGTGACGTCGGTGACGTGCACGCCGCCGTTGACGCCGCCGGTGAGGTTCCAGATGACCCAGGAGTCCATGGTGCCGAAGAGGAGTTCGCCGTTCTCGGCGCGCTCGCGCAGGCCCTCGACGTTGTCGAGGAGCCAGGCGATCTTGGGTCCGGCGAAGTAGGCGGCCAGCGGCAGGCCGGTCTCGCGGCGCCAGCGGTCCTGGCCGATGTCCCCGCCGAGCTTCTTGCAGAGGACGTCGGTGCGGGTGTCCTGCCAGACGATGGCGTTGTGGACGGGCTTGCCGGTCTTCTTGTCCCACAGCATGGTGGTCTCGCGCTGGTTGGTGATGCCGATCGAGAGGATGTCCTCGCGGGAGGCCCCGGCCTTGACCATGGCCCCGGCCACGACGTCCTGCACGTTCTTCCAGATCTCGGCGGCGTCGTGCTCGACCCAGCCGGGCTTGGGGAAGATCTGCTCGTGCTCTTTCTGGTCGACGGCGACGATGCGGCCGTCGCGGTCGAAGATGATGCACCGCGAGGAGGTGGTGCCCTGGTCGATGGCCGCGATGAACGGGCCGGTGTGCGTGTCGGTCATGGTTCGCTCCAGAACGTCGTTGTCGTGGTGGGAGTCGGCGAGGGATACGTCGATTGTGTCCTCATCGCTACCCGAGGGCAACGTTGTAGAGGAGACCGGCGAGGACGCCGCCGACGACGGGGCCCGCGACGGGAATCCAGGCGTAGCCCCAGTCGGAGCGGCCCTTGTGCTTGATGGGCAGGATCGCGTGGGCGATGCGGGGGCCGAGGTCGCGGGCCGGGTTGATGGCGTAGCCGGTGGGGCCGCCGAGGGAGAGGCCGATGCTGACCACGACGAGCGAGGTGATCAGGACGCCGAGGGTGCCGAGGCCGTTGCCCGCGTCGTTGAGGCCCTGGGTGAGGATCGCGAAGACGAGCACGAAGGTCGCGATGATCTCGGTGAGGAGGTTCTGGGCGCTGTTGCGGACCTCGGGGCCGGTGGAGAAGATGCCGAGGACCGGTCCGGCCTTGGCGTCCTTGGCGCCTTCGACGGCGTCCTTCTGGTGGGCGAGGTCGGCCATGTGGGCGCCGAACTGGCCGTAGTAGGCGACCCAGGCGAGGATCGCGCCGAGGAGGGCGCCAGCGATCTGGGAGACGATGTAGACCGGGACCTGGTCCCACGGGGTGGCGCCCTGGACGGCGAGGCCGAGGGTGACGGCGGGGTTGAGGTGGGCGCCCGAGATGGGGGCGGCGATGTAGGCGGCGGTGAGGACCGCGAAGCCCCACCCGAACGCGATGGAGAGCCAGCCCGCGTTCTGGGCCTTGGACTTCTTGAGCGTGACGGCGGCGCACACGCCCGCGCCGAGGAGGATCAGCACCGCGGTGCCGAGGACCTCGCCGAGGATGATGTCTGAGTTGGACACACCGACTCCTTTGTCTGCGTCCGAGGCCGTCACCGGGGGCTTCGACCTCGTTGGAAGGGCTTGTTCGACACGGAAGGCGGCGCGAACACCGAAGCCGTTAGGTGTTCGACAATGCCGACCGATGTACGAAAGTGTTCTCCTTCATTACCGGTGCGTCAAGTATTATGTGATCGTCGTCACACCTCCATTTGTGAAACACCCGAAACGCCTGCAAGACAGGCATACCAGGGTCACACGGGTGGCGCAGAAATGTGGCGAAATCGGACGAAACGCTAGAAGGGTTTGGCCCCGAGATCGCGCGAGACGGAGCGGGCCGTGTCGCGCACGGCGGCGACTAGCTCCGGGCGCAGTTCGCCGTCCCGGCAGACCCGCTCGACGGCGCCGGTAATGCCGACCGCGCCGACCGCGAGGCGGCGCCGGTCGTAGATCGGGGCCGCCACCGCGGCGACCCCTTCCAGGGTCTCCTCGTTGTCGACGGCGTAGCCCTGCGCGCGGGTCAGGTCCAGCGCGCGCTCGATCTCGTCGAGCTCGGTCACCGTGCGGGCCGTGAACGGCTCGCGCTTGGCGTCCACGAGCTCGGCGTGCGCGACCGGGTCGGTCGCGGCGAGGACCTTGCCCAGGGCCGTCGAGTGCAGCGGCTGCATCGCGCCCACCTCGAGCACCTGGCGGCTGTCGTCGGGGCGGAAGACGTGGTGGACGACGAGCACGCCATGCTGGTGCAGCACACCGAGGTAGACCGCCTCGCCCGAGGAGCGGGCCAGGTCGTCCGTCCACACCAGGGCGCGCGCCCGCAGCTCGTGGACGTCGAGGTACGTGGTGCCCAGGCGCAGCAGTTCCGCGCCGAGCTGGTAGCGGCCCGAGCCGGGGTCCTGCTCGACGAAGCCCTCGTGCTGGAGGGTCCGCAGGATGCCGTGGGCCGTGGCCTTCGCCAGGCCGAGGGAGGAGGCGATGTCCGACAGGCCGAGGCGCCGCTCGCCGCCCGCGAGCAGCCGCAGCATGGCCGCCGCGCGCTCCAGCGACTGGATGTTCTTGGCCATCCGCGCGCCTCCGTTCCCGTCGTCGGCAACCCCAACCTGGTTTAGCCGCGTTCGACAATGCTAAACGCTATCGGCTGTTGCCGACCAACCGTGTCCGCCTTATGGAGGATTCGGGGCGCGCGAACGGCGGCGGACCATGCGGTCCGCCGCCGTCGTCTCACGGGTTAGCTAGTAGCCGTAGCGGCTCTTGAGGTGGCGCCACCAGTCGCGCAGCATCCACACGTCGAACTCGGTGACCGTGGAGGACGAGCCCGCGTTCATGATGAAGCAGCACTGGCCCGTCGGCGTCCAGTCGTAGAAGTCGTCGAGTCCGAAGGTGTGGCCGAGCTCGTGCAGGTAGATCGTGATCTGGCTGGAGTTCAACGAGTTCACGAAGTACTCCTGGCCCATGCGCTGGCCCCAGTCGCCGCCCGCGCCGCCGCCCATGCCCTGGGTCAGCCACAGGCTCTGGTCGTAGTGGCGCGCAGCGCCGCCCGGGCACTGGGAGTAGTTGCCGTCCTGGTGGAAGAACCGCCCGCAGGCCTCGGAGCACTGCGGGGCGTCCTCGCGGATGTCGCCGATGTAGACGTCGACCGCGGTGTCCGACCACTGCAGGAGGTTGCGGTCCCTAGCGGCCCAGCCGACCACGTTGACCTCGATCTGGTCGAACGGGAAGTCGGTCCAGCCCGCCATCTGGTCGAACCAGACGTCGTACTGCTGCTGGAGCTTCGCCTCGATCGCGTCGCGGGTCTGCAGGGTCACCGAGTTCGCGGAGTCCCAGCGGACGCAGTAGTTGATCTTGCCTCCGGTGGCCATGATCTGGTCCCAGCCGAAGTTGCGGAAGTCCAGGTTGTACGTGTCCTCGACGTGCGCCCAGACCTCGTTGAGGGGCTGGACGAGGTTCGAGGGCGGGTTCCACTCGTCCTGGCCGGGGCCGCCCGTCGGCACCTCGGTGGGCGAGGCGGTGACGTTCGTGGGCGGGTTCGTGGGCGAGGGGCCGGTGTCGCCGGTGCAGGCGACCCCGTTGAGCTTGAACGCAGAAGGCACCGCGTTGGTGCTGCCGGTGAAGGTGCCGCTGAAGCCGAAGCTGGTCGAAGCGGCGGCGGCGATCCGCTTGTTGTACTCCACGGCGAGGGCGGTGACGTGCGCGCCGGACTGGGTCGCGGTGGTGTTCCAGGCGTTGCCGATCTGCTGCGTGCCGGGGAAGTCCCATTCGAGCTTCCACGGGTCGACGGCGGTGTCGCCGAGGTTCGTGATCTCCACATTGGCGTTGAAGCCGCCGGGCCACTGGGCGGTGACCTGGTAGTCGACCTCGCAGCCGGTGGTGGCGGCCTCGGCCGACATCAGGGTGAACGCCGTCGCGCCCGCGCCGACGACGGCCACCGCCGTGGCGGCGATCGCGGCGCGCAGGCGTCTGCGCGTATTGGGGAGTGCCGGTCCCATGTTTCGTTTCCCGTCTCATAGCGGCGGCCGGGTCGGACCCGGCCCGCCTTCGGTTCGGCTAACGTGAGTGCGGCCCTGGGCCGCACCAGGTGGTCATGCGAAGACTGTGCACGATCACACGAACAGGCTATATCGAGGAGTTTCTATGCACAATGCTCCGGTGGGTTTCCGAAAGTTCGACGCGCGCTTCGCGGTCGCGGGCGACGACTACCTCGAATGCCTGTTCTCCGGCGGGCGCTGGACCGAGGGCCCGGTCTACGTGCCTTCGGGAAAGTACCTGCTGTTCAGCGACATCCCGAACGACCGCATCATGCGCTGGGACGAGACCGACGGCTCGGTCAGCGTCTTCCGCTCCCCCGCCGGCTACACGAACGGGCACACCCTCGACCGGCAGGGGCGGCTCGTCTCGTGCTCGCACGGGGAGCGGCGCGTCGAGCGCACCGAGCTCGACGGCTCGGTCACGGTGCTGGCCGACCGCTTCGGGGGCAAGCGGTTCAACAGCCCCAACGACGTCGTGGTCTCCAGCGACGGCGCGGTCTGGTTCACCGACCCGCCGTACGGGATCACCAGCGACTACGAAGGGCACCGGTCCGAACCGGAGATCGACGGCTGCCACGTGTACCGGATCGATCCCTCGGGGACCGTGGAGCGGGTCGCCGACGACTTCGAGCGGCCCAACGGGCTGGCGTTCTCCCCCGACGAGTCGGTGCTGTACATCGCCGACACGCGCGGCGGCCACATCCGGAAGTTCGATGTGGAGGGCGGGAAGCTCAGCGGCGGCGAGGTGTTCGCCGAGTCCCCGGGCGGGAACTTCGACGGCCTGCGGGTCGACATCGAGGGCCGGGTCTGGGCCGCCGCGGCGGACGTGTACTGCTTCGACCCTGACGGCACGCACCTCGCGACGCTGCCGGTCCCGCAGCCGTCCGTGTCGAACCTGGTGTTCGGCGGCCCGAAGCGCAACCGCCTGTTCATCACCGCCACCGACTCGGTGTACTCGATCCTGCTGAACACCAACGGGACCTGGCGCCTGTAGCGGCTGCGCCGCCCTCTGCGGAGGGCGGCGCGCTCACGCCCCCATACTGTGCGCCATCGCCACGACGATCGGGCCGAGCAGCGGCAGGACGACGTTCGAGAAGGCGTAGACGATCGTGTAGGCCATGAGCGGCGTCGCGTTGCCCGCCGCCTGCTGCACGGCGGTGACGCCGGGCGTCGAGCACTGCTGGCCGGTGACCGAGCCGAGCACGAGCGGCGCCGGGAGCTTCATGACCTTCCAGGCCACGAACAGCGAGATGAACGCCGGGATCGCGGTCATGGCCACGCCCGCGATCGGCAGGCCCACACCGAACTCCTTCACGAGCTCGACCGCCTGCGGGCCCGAGGAGAGCCCGACGGCGCAGATGAACACGGCGAGGCCGAGGGTCTTGATGACCTCGGCCGCTCCGGAGTCGTACTGGCCGAACGTGGGCCGCTTCGAGCGGATCCAGCCGAACAGGAGGCCCGCGAGGAGGCAGCCGCCGCCGGTGCCGAGGGTCAGCGGGATCGTCCCGACCGTCCACACCAGCAAGCCGATGAGGAAGCCCAGCACGACGCCGACGGCGATGAACACCATGTCGAACTTGACGGTGGGGTCGATGCGGAAGCCGACCATCGGGATGACGCGGTTCAGGTCGCGCGAGGCGCCCGACAGGCGCACGGTGTCGCCGTGCTGGATCAACGTGGACGGCTTGACCGGCAGGTCGTGGTCGCCTCGGGTGATCTTCTGGAGGAACACGCCCTGGCGCTCATCGGCGAAGTCGCGGCGGATCTCCCCCAGCGTGGTGGCCTTGTAGCCCTTGCGGGTCACGACCACGTCGGCGAGGTCGAGGCTCATCGCCATCGACTCGTCGAGGGCGACCTCCGTGCCGATCCCGCCGGTGGAGCCGACGAGCGCTTCGCGGCGGCCGACGACGAGGATGCGGTCGCCGCGTGCGAGTTCCAGGTCGGGGGCGAGCGGCACGGTCGCGCCGTCGCGGGAGACCTGTTCGACGGTGGCGTCGCCGAGGTCCGCCTGGAGTTCGGCGACAGTGCGGCCCGCGGCCACCGTGACCTGGTATTCGCGGCCGACGACGGCGGGGGCGGCCGGGGCCGCGGTGTCCTCGTCGGTGGTGCCGCCGAGCTTCCTCCACATCTTCGCGGCCTCCTCGCGGAGGTTGATGCGCATGATGAGCGGGAAGAACTGGCTCGACAGCAGCACGATCGTGATCAGGCCGCAGATGTACGAGATCGAGTACGCGGTGCCCACATTGTTCTGCAGGGTCTCGATCTGGTCGGCGGGCAGGTCGAGGCGGCCGATCGCGTCGGTGGCCGTGCCGACCGCGGCCGACTCGGTGGCGCCGCCCGCGAGCAGGCCCGCGGCGGTGCCCACGTCGAGGTTCATGATGAGGATCGCGGCGGCCGTGATCACCAGGACCGAGACGACCTCGATGACGGTGAACGTGGCGAACTTGAGGCTCTTGCGGTTCAGGCTCGCAACGAAAGTGGGCCCCGAGATGTAGCCGAGCGTGAAGATGAACAGGGCGAAGGCGATCTGCTTGACCTGGTCGTTCAACTGGATGTCGCCGAGCATGCCCACGAGGATCGCCACCACGAGGGTGCCCGCCACGCCGCCCAGGGATATCTTCCAGACCCGCACCTTGCCGACCGCGAAGCCGAGTGCGAGGCAGACGAACAGCGCGATCTCGGGCGTGTCCGAGAGTGTTTCCTTGATCCAGTCCATCTTCGGCTCCCCCGTTAACGCTGCTGCTTCTCGAACTCCGCGTGGTAGTCGTCGCCGATCTTGCGCAGCGCCGCCCCGATCCGCTTGTACGCGTCCATGCGCAGGTTCGCGAGGCTCACCCGCACCGACCACTCGGGGCCGTCGAAGCCGCCGCCGTTGAGCAGGACCACCGACTCCTCCTCGGCGAGGCGGAAGATCGGGTCGACCGGCTCGTAGGTGGACTGCATCCAGTCCGCGAACGCGGCGCCCCAGTTGCGTTCGGCCCAGTTGAGGAGGTCGAGCTCCACGTAGTAGTTCGCGGCCTCCGGGTCGGTCGGGTACGGCACGTCGAGGCCTTCGACGAGGGCCTTGAGGCGGCGGGCGATGACGGCCTGGCAGTCGCGCTTGTACGCGTCGTCGGCGTCGGTGAGGCAGTGCAGCGAGAACAGGACCATCTGCACCTGCTGCGGGGTCGACAGGCCCGCCGTGTGGTTGAGCGCCACGTCCCGCGAGTCGGCCACGATCCGGTCGATGAACTTGAGCTTCCAGGGCTCCAGCGTGATCGAGGAGTACCGCTCGTTGAGCGCAGCGGTCTTCTCGGCCGGGAGCGCCGCTAGCGCAGAGTCGAAGGCGTTCTTGCGGGCGACGGCGATGACGCCGAGGCGCCAACCGGTGCAGCCGAAGTACTTCGAGAACGAGTACACGCCGACGGTGTTGGCGGACTGGCTCGACATGAGCGACCTGAAGCCGTTGGTGAAAGTGCCGTATACGTCGTCGGTGATGATCGTCAGGCCCGGGTTGTCGTTCGCGACGATGTCCCGGATGCGCTCCAGCGTGGCCTCGGCGAGCTTCACCGACGGCGGGTTGGACGGGTTGACGAGGAACAGCGCCTTGATCGACGGGTCCTTCAGCTTGTCGATCTCCTCGTCCGGGTACTGCCAGGTGTGGATGCCCTCGTCGGTCTTGCGCGAGGCCTCGAGCTCCACGATGTCGAAGGCGTAGCGTTCCAGGAGCGGGATCTCCAGGTAGGGCGTGAAGATCGGGACCATGATCGCGACCCGGTCGCCCTGGTTCAGGAGGCCGTTGACCTGCGCGGAGTCGAAGAGGTAGCACATGGCGGCGGTGCCGCCCTCGACCGCGTAGAGGTCCCATCCGCCCTCGGGGGCGCCGCCCATCTCGGCATCGAGGTAGGCGTGCACGACCTGCTCGGCGTGGACGAGCATCCGGTCGGGCACCGGGTAGTGGTCGCCGATGATCGCGTCCGCGAGTTCGCCGACCCATGCGTCCGGGTCGAAGCCGAGCCGGTCGACGCCGTGGGCCACATAGGAGGCGAGGGCGGACGCGCCGGGGGCGCTCGCGTTGGCCTTGAGGTAGGCGTCGAGGCGTTCGGCGATGCCGTCGGCCTGCGGCATCCCGCCGAGGCCCTCGAACTCGTCCCAGTCGCGGCGGGTCTCGGTGACCGCGAACTGGCCGAGGAGGAAGAACGCCTCGCGCGGGGCGGTGGCCGTCCAGTTGGGGTTGCCGCGTCCGGCGTTGACCATGGCGAGGGCGTTCGCACGCTCGTTCTCGCCGGCCAGCTCGATGAGCCGGTTCTTCAGCTCGAAGGGGCTGAGCCCTTCGAGGCGCTTCTCTTCGTCGCGGTCGACCTTGGACATGGTGGTTCCCTTCCGTTGGGTCAAGCGAGGACGGCCACGATGACCGCGCCCCAGATCGTGAGCAGGACGTTGCCGATGGCGTACGGGATCGTGTAGCCGAGGACCGGGATCTGACTCTTCGCGGTGTCGGTGATGGCGCCGATGGACGCGGTCGTGGTGTTCGCTCCGGCGACGACGCCGAGGTTCACCGGGACCGGGATCTTGAACAGCCACTTGGCGAGGTACATGGTCAGGAGCATCGGCAGGAGCGTGACGACGAGCCCGGCGAGGACCAGGCTGAGGCCCTCTTCCTTGACGCCGGAGACGAAGTCGGGCCCGGCCATGATGCCGACGATCCCGACGAACATGCACAGGCCGCCGGTGGAGAGCATCCAGTTCGCGGCGGGCGGGAACTGCCCGAACGTGGGCGACTTGGCGCGCAGCCAGCCGAAAACGAGGCCCATGATGAGCGCGCCGCCCGAAGTGGTGAGGCCGATATCGGCCCCGGCCACCGCGATCGTGGGGACGCCGATGAGCGCGCCGACGACGATGCCGAAGCCGACGTAGCTCATGTCGGTGGCGTCCTTGGTGCGGTTGGGGTAGCCGAGGTCGCCGACGACGGCCTCGACCTCCTCTTTGCCGCCCTGGACGGTGATCTCGTCGCCGCGGTGGATCTCGGTGGCGTCGCTCCACGGGAGTTCCTGGCCGCCGCGCACCAGCTTGGTGACGAACAGGCGCGGGGCGTGCTCGGCGAACGCGTCCCCGATCGTCATGCCTACCAGGGCCTTCTTGGTGATGACGATGTCGAGCGTCTCGATCGAGTACGCGAGCAGGTTCTCGTCGTCGACCTCTTCGCCCCACCGGTCGACGTCGAGCGCGACGAGGTCGGGGCGGCGGGCGGCGAGGGTGACCACGTCGCCTGCCTGGAGGGCGGTGTCGCGCTGGACGGGCGCGACCTGCCCGTCCCGGCGGAGGTCGTGGAACATGACGCGGTGGCCCAGTTCGACGGCGCGCGCTTCCAGTTCGGCGACGGTGCGGCCGACGATCTCACCTTGGTTGACGCGGAAGGCGCGGCGCACGACCGAGTAGTAGGCCTTGCCGATGCCGGGCTCCTTGGCGACGCCGAGGCGCTGCTCCATCTCGTGGGCGTCGGCGGCGAGACTCCTGGAACCGAGCATCTTGGGCGCGATGGTGGAGAGGAAGAACGCGGCGGCGGCGGTGCCGAAGAGGTAGCAGACGGCGTAGCCGACGGCCACTTGCGACTCCATCTCCTTGACGTCGGCGGCGCTGAGGCCGGGCAGGGCGGCGATGGCGGAGTCGGCGACACCGATGACGGCGGACTGGGTGAGCCCGCCCGCGAGGAGCCCGGCGCCCCAGCCGGGGCCGTAGCCGAGGGCCTTGGCCAGGACGATGACCACGATCAGCCCGAAGACGCAGTTGATGACGGCGAGGATGACCTGCTTGACGCCGTCGCCGCGGAGCCCGGCGAAGAACTGCGGGCCGACGTTGTAGCCGAGGGCGAACAGGAACGCCACGAACGCGACGGTCTTGACGAGGTCGGGGATGTCGATCCCGTCGAACACGATGCCGACGAGGACGCCGGAGAGGAGGGTGCCGGTGACCGGGCCGAGGGCGATGCCCTTGATCTTGAGCTTCCCGACGAAGAAACCGAGGCCCAGTGCCAGGAAGATCGCTATCTCGGGGTGTGCGACAAGCGCGTCAGACAGCCAGTGCCACACTGCGACCTCCACGTCACTGCGAGTAGTGACATGAATCTAGTCGAAATGCGAGTCCGGTTTACCGGGTTCGCGGTGACCGGGTCGTATCATGTTGCAGCAATGAAAACTTTCTTCACTTCATTGACAACTCAAGAAGTGTTCCGTCATTCTGGTCGGTACACCGAGGACCGGCGGCGCGTCCGCCGGAGCGCTCTGGAACCGAATGCGAGGACTTGCACCCCATGAATCCCCATGCCCTGATACGGCGGTGCCTCTCCGCCGTCGCCGCGCTGGCCCTCTCGGCCGGCGCGCTCGCGGTGGCCGCGCCCGGTGCCGCCGCCCAGGAGGACGAGACCGACAGCCTCCGGATCGCCACGAACCAGGAGGTGGACACGTTCAACCCGTTCAAGCGGCGGTTCGTGATCACCTACGAGACCAGCATGATGACGTACGAGACGCTGGTGCGCATGAGCGCCGAGAACTACGAGCCCGTGCCGGGCCTGGCGACCGAGTGGGAGGAGTCCGCGGACGGTCTGACGTGGACCTTCAAGATCCGCGAGGGCGCCGTCTGGTCGGACGGCGAACCGCTCACGGCCAACGACGTGGCCTACACGTACGGCCTGCTCATCGAGAACCAGGCGATCCGCGACTGGAACATCGACTTCGCCGCGAACCTGGTCAGCGCCGAGGCGCCCGACGAGTCGACGTTCGTGCTCCAGCTGGCGTCGCCCGCCCCGGCGGAGGTGCTCAGCCGCGAGGTCTACATCGTCCCCGAGCACATCTGGTCGACCTACCCGGACCCGTCGGCCGACGACGCGAACCAGCTGCCGCTGGTCGGCTCCGGCCCGTTCCAGGTCGCCGAGTACCAGACCGACGAGTTCATCCGACTGGACGCCAACGAGGAGTACTGGGAGGGCGCGCCGGGCTTCGACGAGGTCGTCTACACGTACTACCTGGAGACGGACGCGGCCGTGGCCGCGCTCGAAGCGGGCGAGGTCGACATCGTCGGCTCCGGGATGCAGGGCGGCCTGAACCCCGCCCAGATCAAGTCGCTCGCGGCGCAGGAGCATGTGACCACGAACGACGTGCAGGGCCGCCGGTACGTGTCGCTCACGATCAACCACGGCACCGTCACGCAGGACGGCACCGAGTTCGGCGACGGGCACCCCGCGCTCAAGGACCCGGTGGTGCGCCAGGCGCTGCACACCGCGATCGACAAGCAGGCCCTCGTGGACACCGTGCTCGCGGGCAGCGGCACCCCGGCGACCTCGCTGATCCCCTCGATCTTCGACCAGTGGCACTGGGACGGCGGGGACGCCCTGGTGCAGTTCGACATCGCCGAGGCGAACCGGCTGCTCGACGAGGCCGGTTACGCGCGGGGCGAGGACGGCATCCGGACGATGCCCGGCGGCGGCGAGCCGCTGAACTTCCGGTTCTACCACCACGCCGACAACACCGCGTACGCCACTGTGGTCGAGTTCGTGACCGAGTGGTGGGCCGAGCTGGGCATCGCGGTCGAGGCGAAGGCCATCGAGCAGGGCACGCTGAACGACCTCGCCTACCTGGGCGAGTTCGACATCGCGTTCTCCGGCTGGGGCGTGGGCCCGAACCCGACCGAGCAGCTGGGCATGCACACGTGCGCGGTGCTGCCGACGCTGACGGACGGCTCGGAGCGGTCGAGCGAGAACTCCTACTGCAACGCCGAGTTCGACCAGCTGCACGAGCAGCAGAAGGTCGAGTCCGACCCGGCCGCCCGCGCGGAGCTCGTCAAGCGCCAGCAGGAGCTGCTCTACACCGACGCACCCGTGATCTGGCTGTACTACCAGAACGTCATGGAGGCGTACAACCACGACCGGGTCACCGGCATGGTCTCGCAGCCGACCGGGGGCATGTTCACCGGCCAGCAGGGCTTCACGTGGGCGTACGCCTCGGCGCAGCCCGCCGGGGCCGAGGAGTCGGGCGGGGTCCCGATGGGCGTCTGGATCGCGGTCGCGGCCGGAGCCGTCGTGATCGCGGCCGCCGCGGTGGTCTTCGCGCTGCGGCGCAAGAAGACGGCTGACGAGCGCGAATGACCGATAGTGCTGTACCCGCGGACGGGGCTTCGACCGAAGCCCCGTCCGCGGGGCGCTCAAGCCGCGCAGTTGAAAAGCGGAGTTCAAGCGGCTTCGGGCGGTACCTGCTCAAGCACGTCGGCGGCGCGGCCGTCTCGCTGCTGCTGGTGCTGTTCTCCTCGTTCTTCATCTTCCGGCTCATCGCCGGGGACCCGATCGACCAGCTCACGAAGGAGCGCCCGGTCTCGCCCGAGCAGCGGGCCGCGATGCGCGCCGAACTGGGGCTCGACCGGCCGATGTGGCAGCAGTTCTGGGACTACATCGCCGGGACGCTCACTATGGACCTCGGCGAGTCGTTCCAGTACCGGCGGCCGATCTTCGACCTCATCGTGGAACGCCTGCCCGCCACGCTCCTGCTCTCGGGCACCGGCATGGTGCTCGCCGTCGTGCTCGGGTTCTGGATCGGGACGCGCACGGGCTGGAAGCAGGGCAGCCGGTTCGACAAGGGCCAGGTCGCGACCGGGCTCGTGCTGTACTCGGCGCCCACGTTCTGGCTCGGGATGATCGTGATCCTGGTCTTCGCGCGGTACCTGGGGCTGTTCCCCGTCAACGGGATGCGCTCGCCGAGCACGCCGCCGGACTTCTGGTCGCAGGCCCTCGACATCGGCTACCACCTGGTGCTGCCGGTGCTGACCTATACGGCGGTGGTGTACGCGGGGTACCTCATGATCATGCGGTCGTCCATTCTGGACGAACTCGGCAGCGACTACCTCACCACCGCCCGCGCCAAAGGCTTGAAGGACGACGACGTGCGCAAGAAGCACGCCGTGCCGAACGCGCTCCTGCCCACCGTGACGCTCGTGTTCCTCGCACTCGGCGGGGTCGTCAACGGCTCCATCGTCACCGAGACCGTCTTCAGCTGGCCCGGCCTCGGGACCCTGTTCGTGAACGCGATCTTCTACCCGGACCGGCCCGTGTTGCAGGCGCTGTTCGTGCTGTTCTCCAGCTCCACCATCCTCGCCGTGCTGTGCGCCGAGATCCTCTACTGGTTCATCGATCCCAGAATCCGCAGGTCATGACGAGCACGACTACACTTTCACCGCGCGCCCTCCGATGGGCTCGGCGGCGGCAGTCCTTCACCCGGTCCTGGGCCGCCTACCGCTCGCAGCGCACCGGCATGATCGGCCTGGTCCTGTTGGGCGCCATCGTGATCCTCGCGATCGCGGCGCCCGTCCTCATCGACGAGTCGGCGCTCAGCGTCACCCGCGCCACCGGCGGGCGCATGGCCCCGCCGAGCCTCGAATACCCGCTCGGCACCGACGAGACCGGCCGCTCCATCCTCGCGCTCACTGTCTGGGGCTCGCGCCTGTCGCTCATGATCGGCCTCACGGCCACCGTGGTCGCCATCGTCATCGGCACCGCCGTCGGCGTCACCAGCGGCCACATCGGCGGCTGGTACGGGTGGATCGCGCTGCGCCTCTCCGACTGGTTCATGGTGCTGCCCAGCCTCGTCGTCGCCATCGCGCTGCTCGCCGTGCTCGGCCGCAGCATGGCCACCACGATCACTGTGATCGCCCTCGTCTCCTGGCCCGGCACGACCAGACTCGTTCGCGCCCAGACGCTCACGGTGCAGTCGCGCCCGTACCTGGAGCGCGCCAAAGCACTCGGCGCCGGGCACTGGCACCAGATGACCAAGCACATCCTTCCCAACGTGCTCCCGCTCGTCCTCGCCAGCGCCACCCTGCTGGTGCCCTCGGCGATCCTCATGGAGTCCTCGCTCGCGTGGCTGGGCCTGGGCGACCCGGGCGTCGTGTCGTGGGGGTCGATCCTCAACCGGGCCTCGGAGAACGGCGCGGTCTCGGCGCACGCGTGGTGGTACCTGCTGCCGCCGGGCCTGGCGATCCTCGTGGTGGTGCTGGCGTTCATGATGTGCGGCCGGGCGCTGGAGGCCGTGTTCAACCCGAGGCTGCGGGGTGAGTCGTAGTGCTCTTGGAGTTCAAGGACCTGCGGGTCACGTACAACGGTTCGCGCGGGCGGCTTCCGGCCGTGCGGGGCGTTGATCTGACCGTGGACGCCGGGGAGACGCTGGGCATCGCCGGGGAGTCGGGGTGCGGGAAGTCCACACTGGCGATGGCGGTGCTCAGGCTGCTGCCGAAGAGCGCCGAGGTGAGCGGGGAGATCCTGCTCGACGGCGAGGACCTGCTGAAGATGGGGTGGGGGCGGCTCAGGGCGGTGCGGTGGACGGGCGCGTCGATCGTGTTCCAGGGCGCGATGCACTCGCTGAACGCGGTGCAGCGCATTGGGAGGCAGATCGCGGAGCCGATCCTCGTGCACAAGCCGAAGACGACCCCCGCCGCGGCCGCGAAACGCGCGGAGGCGCTGCTGGAGCGGGTCGGACTGCCGCCGTCGCGGGCGCGCAGCTACCCGCACGAGCTCTCGGGCGGGCAACGGCAGCGTGTCATGATCGCGATGGCGCTCGCGTGCGACCCGGACCTGATCATCGCCGACGAGGCGACGACGGCTCTGGACGTGATGGTGCAGGCACAAGTGCTGCAGTTGATCTCGGACCTCGTCACCGAGCGGGGCGTGGGCCTGGTGATGATCAGCCACGACCTGTCCGTGCTGTCCTCGGTGTGCGAACGGGCGGCGGTGATGTACGCGGGCCGGATCGTCGAGGAAGGCCCGGCGCACGAGGTGTTCGCGGACGCGCGGCACCCCTATTCGGCGGCGCTGGGGGCGGCGTTCCCGGTGATCGGGGACCCGGCCGCGCGCATGAACCCGGGCGGGCTGGCGGGCGACCCGCCGGACCCGGTGCGGCTGCCGGACGGCTGCTCGTTCCGGCCGCGGTGCGCGGTGGCGGTCGAGCGGTGCGGCGAGGCACCTCCCGAACTGCTCGAGGTCGGCCCGGCACGTGCGAGTGCTTGTTTCGTTGCGCAGGAAGGGATGCCCGTTGTCCTCTGAGGAGAAGACGCTGACGGCCCGGGGCCTGCGGGTCGAGTTCGGTCTGCCCGGCGGGCGGGTCGCGCGGGCCGTGGACGGGGTGGACCTCGACGTGGCGCCGGGCGAGATCGTGGCGCTGGCGGGCGAGTCCGGTTGCGGCAAGACCACACTGGCGCGGACGCTGCTCGGTCTGGAGCGGGCCACGGGAGGGACGGTGGCGTTCGACGGCGTGCCGTTGCGGTACTCGACGCGGGCGCTGAAGGCCTACCGGCGGCAGGTGCAGCTGGTGCTGCAGGACCCGACGGGCGCGCTGAACCCGCGCCACACGGTGTACGACGCGGTCGCCGAGGGCTTGCGCATCCACGGGATCCACGACGATGAGCCGGGCCGGGTCGCTGAAGCGCTGTCGCGGGCGGGCCTGCGGCCGCCTGAGCAGTTCTTCCTGGCGTACCCGCATGAGCTCTCGGGCGGCCAGCGCCAGCGGGTGGTGATCGCGGGGGCGCTGGTGCTGCAGCCGAGTCTGCTGGTCGCGGACGAGCCGGTGGCGTCGCTCGATGCGTCAGTGCGCGGCGAGATCCTGTCTTTGCTGTTGCGTCTCAAGGAGGAGCAGGGGCTCGGGGCGCTGGTGATCACGCACGACCTGGGTCTGGCGTGGAGCATCGCGGACCGGATCGCGATCATGTACCTGGGTCGGATCGTGGAGCAGGGCCCGGTCGAGCAGGTGCTCACGGCCCCTAGGCACCCGTACACGCGGGCGCTCGTGTCGGTGCTTCCACGGTTTTCAGAAGCAGGGTCCCCTGTGGCGGAGCCGATCGTGCTCGCCGGGGAGCTGCCTGACGCGTCGAAGATCCCGGGCGGGTGCCGGTTCCGGCCGCGCTGCCAGGAGGTCGCGGCCGGCAACGCCGCCGCGGTCCTGCACCAGTGCACGGGTGAGGATTTGAAGATCCTTGGGCCCGAGGCACAACCGCATCTGGTCGCGTGCCATCTCGACCGGCATTCGCGCGAGGATGCGAGGATGGCGGTGTGAGAATCCTCGTCAGCGCTGACATGGAGGGCGCCACGGGTGTCACCTGCCCCGACGATGTGCTGCCGGGCGGGCCCGGCTGGGAGCGGATGCGGCCGCTGTTCACCGACGAGGTGAACGCGGCGGTCGAGGGCCTGCACCGGGGCGGGGCGCGCGAGGTGGTCGTGAACGACGCGCACTGGTCGATGCGGAACCTGATGGTCGAGCGGTTCGAGTGGCCCGTGACGCTCATCAGCGGCAGGCACAAGGAACTGTCCATGATGGAGGGCGTCCAGGACGCCGACGCGGTGGTGTTCTTGGGGTATCACGCCGGGGCGGGCCTGGAGGGCGTGCTCGCGCACACCTATCTGGCGAACACCATCACGGGCGTGTGGCTCGACGGGGTGCGCGCCAGCGAAGGCCGGTTGAACGCGGCGCTCGCGGCCGAGTTCGGGGTGCCGGTGGTGATGGTGACCGGGGACGACAAGACGATCGAGGACGCGCAGGCCTACGCGCCCAGGGCGGTCGGCATCGCAGTCAAGGACTACATCTCTAGGTACGCGGCAGCGTGCCGGACGCCGAAGTGGGCAGTGCGGGCGATCCGCAAAGGCGCGGCCGAGGCAGTGGCCCTGGCCGGGCGGCGCGAGCCGGTACGCGAGCCACACCGGATCGAGGTCGAGTTCGACGCCGAGCACCTCGCCGGGGCCGTCACGGTGATCCCTGGCGTGGAGCGCGACGGGGAGCGGCGGATCGCGCTCGAGCTCCCGTCGATGTACGAGGCCATCCGGTGCTTCAAGGCCGTCACGACGATCGCCTCCGCAGCGATGGAAGAACAATATGGTTGATGCGCAGGCGCTTGACGAGGTCGTGCGGTTCACTTCGGAGCTGATCCGGATCGATACGACCAATCATGGCGGCGGGGACGGGAACGAGCGGGAGGCGGCCGAGTACGCGGCGGCGAAGCTCGCCGAGGTCGGCGTCGAGGCGCAGATCCTGGAGAAGGCCCCCAATCGGTCCAATGTGGTCGCGCGGATCGAGGGGTCCGACCCGGACGCTCCGGCGCTGCTGGTGCACGGGCACCTCGACGTGGTCCCGGCCGAGGCCTCCGATTGGAGTGTCGACCCGTTCTCGGGCGAGATTCGCGACGGGATGCTGTGGGGCCGTGGAGCGATCGACATGAAGTCGATGGACGCGATGGTCCTCGCGGCGGTGCGGTCATGGGCGCGGGCCGGGGTGAAGCCGAGGCGGCCGGTCGTCGTGGCGTTCACCGCCGATGAGGAGGCCAGCGCCGAGTACGGCGCGGGGTACCTCGCGGACGCGCACGCGGACCTGTTCGCGGACTGCACCGAGGGCGTCTCGGAGTCGGGCGGGTTCACCTTCCACGGCGGGAACGGGCTGCGGCTGTACCCGATCGGGGCGGGCGAGCGGGGCACGGCGTGGCTGCGGCTGTCGGCGCGCGGGACGGCCGGGCACGGCTCGAAGGCCAACCCGGACAACGCGGTGAGCAAGCTCGCGGGCGCGATCGCGCGGATCGGCGCGTACGAGTGGCCGCTGCGGTTGACGCCCACGGTGACGGCGGCGTTGACGGAGCTCGCCGGGGTGTACGGGGTCGAAGCGGACCTCGGTGACATCGACGGGCTGATGGCGAAGCTCGGCCCTGCTGCGCAGCTGGTCGAGTCGACGCTGCGCAACAGCGCGAACCCGACGGTCCTGCAGGCCGGGTACAAGGTGAACGTGATCCCCGAGCACGCCTATGCCGAAGTGGACGGCCGGGTGGTGCCGGGCGGCGAGGCCGAGTTCGCGGCGACGATGGACGAGCTGTGCGGCCCTGACGTGCGCTGGGAGTACCAGCACCGCACGCAGCCGCTGGCCGCGCCGGTCGATTCGCCGGCGTTCGCGGCGATGCGCGCGGCGGTCCGGAAGTTCGACCCCGAGGGCCGTCCGGTGCCGTTCTGCATGTCCGGCGGGACCGACGCGAAGCAGTTCGCGCAGCTCGGCATCACCGGGTACGGGTTCTCGCCGCTGGGGCAGACGGCGGAGCTCGGGTACGGGCGGCTCGCGCACGGTGTGGACGAGCGGGTCCCGGTCGAGGGCCTGGAGTTCGGGTTGCGGGTCTTGGACGACTTCCTGCGGAACGCATAGAGGAGCAAACTGGTGCAGCAGTCCCCTTACGGCGCTTGGGAATCCCCGATCACCACCCATATGGTGGCGGCTTCGGACGGGCGGCCCGGGTACCTCGGCGCGGTCGGCGACGAGCTGTGGTGGACCGAGCCGCGCCCCGAGGAGGGCGGGCGGCGGGCGCTCATGCGCCGGACCCGGGACGGGGCGGTGGAGTCGGTGCTGCCCGCGCCGTGGAACGTGCGCAACCGGGTCCACGAGTACGGCGGGCGGCCGTGGGCGGGCGCGATCCTGGAGGACGGCAGCCCGGTCGTCGTGTTCACGAACTTCGACGACCAGCGCCTGTACGTGTTCGAGCCCGACCGGAACCGCGACCCGCTCCCGATCTCGCCGGTGCCGAAGACGCCCGCGGGGCTGCGCTGGTCCGATCCGGTCATCGACCTGGAGCGGTTCGAGGCGTGGGCGGTGCTGGAGCAGCACACCGGGCCGAACCCGACGGACGTTCGCCGCGTGCTCGCGGCGGTCTCGCTGAGCCACTACGGCGACGACGCGCAGGTGCGGGAGCTGACGGACGACTCGTACCGGTTCCTCACGGGCCCGAAGCTCAGCCCCGGGGGCGACGAGGTCGCGTGGATCGCCTGGGACCACCCGCATATGCCTTGGGATGAAACGGAACTGCGGGTCGCCGAGATCACCGGGGACGGCACCCTGGTCGAGGCCCGGACGGTCGCCGGGGGCGGCGGCGAGTCGATCGCGCAGGTCGAATGGTCGAGGGACAACACGCTGGTGTTCGCCGGGGACCGCACGGGCTGGTGGAACCTGCACTGGATCGACCCGCTCACCGAGGAGTCGGGCGCGGTCCACGAGGCGGAGGCGGAGTTCGCCGGGCCGATGTGGGACCTGGGCAAGGCCTGGTTCCGGATTCTCGCGAGCGGCGATATCGCTGCGGTGCACGGGAAGGGCGAGGGTCGGCTCGGCGTGTTCGACGCGTGGGACCGGCGGATGAACCTCGTCGACGGGCCGTGGACGGAGTGGGCGCCGGGGATCGCGGCAGTCGGTGACCGGGTGTACGGTCTGGCCGCGAGCCCGAGCACCGGGTACGAGGTGGTCGAGGTTGACACGGTGAAGGGCACGACCCGCGTGGTCGCCGCCGCGCACGTGGACACAGTGGACCCTGCGTATCTGCCGGTTCCGGAGCACCGCACGTTCACCGGCGAGGACGGCCGCGAGATCCACGCGCACGTCTACCCGCCGCGCAACCCCGACTTCGAAGGGCCCGAAGGGGAGCGGCCGCCGTACACGGTGTGGGTCCACGGCGGGCCGACCAGCCATGTGCGGGCGGTGCTCGACATGGAGCTGGCGTACTTCACCTCGCGCGGTATCGGCGTGGTCGAGGTGAACTACGGCGGGTCCACCGGGTACGGGCGCGAATACCGGGAGCGCCTGCGCGAACGCTGGGGCGAGGTGGACGTCGAGGACTGCGCGGCCGTGGCGCGGGCGCTCGCCGCCGAGGGCACGGCCGACCCGGCGCGGCTCGCGATCCGGGGCGGCAGCGCCGGGGGCTGGACGGCGGCCGCGTCGCTCACCTCTCCTGCGGCCGAAGGGGTCTACGCGTGCGCGGTGGTGAAGTACCCGATCCTGGACCTCTCAGGCTGGTCCGGCGACGGCACGCACGACTTCGAGTCGCAGTACGTGTACTCGCTCGTGGGCCCGCCCGGGGTCCTGGAGGAGCGGTCGGCCGAGCGGTCGCCCGTGCACCACGCCGACCGCATCGAGGTGCCGTTCATCCTGCTGCAGGGCCTGGAAGACGAGATCTGCCCGCCCGCGCAGGCCGAGCAGCTCCTGCGGGCCGTGGAGGGCCGGGGCGTGCCGCACGCCTACCGCACCTACGAGGGCGAGCAGCACGGGTTCCGGCGCGCTTCCACCGTGATTGACGCGGTGCTCGCCGAGCACGCCCTGTACGCGCAGGTCTTCGCTTTCCAAGGCCCCGACATCGACCTGGAGCTGAAGCCGTGAGCCTCGAACCGCTGCGCCGCCCGAGGCGGCTCGTCCCGGGCGACCGGGTCGCGATCGTCTCCCCCGCGAGCCCCACGCCTCCGGGCGGCTGGGACGCTGGGCTCGACGTGCTCCGCGGCTGGGGCCTGGAGCCGGTCGTGATGCCGCACGCGGCCGACGAATGGCGACTGTTCGCCGGGGCCACCGCGGACCGCGTCACCGACTTCGCGCGGGCCTGGCTGGACCCGTCGATCGCGGCCGTGATCGCGGCGCGCGGCGGCTACGGCTCGCAGGCGATGATCGAGCACGTCGACTGGGAGGCGCTCCGCGAGGTCGAGCCGAAGGCGTTCGTCGGCTTCAGCGACATGACGGCCGTGCACGAGGCGATCGCCCTGGAGCTGGGGGCGGCCTCGGTCCACGGCCCCATGCCGAGCTGGTCGCGGTTCGCCGACGACCTCGAGATGCAGGAGCACCTGCGGCTCACCCTGTTCGAACCCGAACGGGTGCAGCGGATCGCCTCGCCCACCGCGAAGCCGATGCGGGGCGGCACCGCCACGGGCGTCACCTTCGGAGGGACGCTGACGATCCTGGCCGGGGAGGCCGGGACCTTCCACCACCGGCCGGACGTCACGGGCGGCCTGCTGGTCCTGGAGGACATCGGCGAGGCGCCGTACCGGATCGACCGGGCGCTGACCCAGCTCTGGAGGGCCGGGTACTTCGACGGGATCGAGGGGGTGGTGCTCGGCTCCTGGGCCGACTGCGGCCCTTACGAAGCGGTGCGGGAGGTGCTGCGCGCGCAGTTCATCGGGAGGTTCATCCCGGTCGTCGAGGAGTTCCGCTTCGGCCATTGCGCCGGTTCCTTCACGATTCCCTTGGGGCTCAAGGCGACCCTGGACGCGGACGCCGGGACGCTCCATTTCGGGGAGCCCGCGCTCGCCTGAACGTTCATTTGAAAATTTTTTCCGTAGTCTTGCCTTCACATGAAGTTTTCTGCCAGGATGAGCCGATCGGGTCAATAGGGATAATGTTCCGCCCCCGATCCCCGCCCCACCTGGAGGAGCCCATGACGCATCCCCGCCGGACCGTGCTCGCAGCCGCCCTCGGCGCCGCAGCGGCCGCCGCCACCGCGAGCGCCGCCGAGGCCCACGGCGACCGGGGCGAGAAGCGGTTCGTCAAGCGCCGCTTGAAGGCCATGAGCCTCGAAGAGAAAGTCGGCCAGCTGTTCACCGTGTACGCGTACGGGCGCACGGCCGACACGACCGACGCCGCCGACGTCGCGAAGAACCAGGAGACGCACGGCGTGAACAACGCCGCCGAGCTCATCGCCGCCAAAAAGCCCGGCGGCATCATCTACTTCGCCTGGTCGAACAACGTCGCGAACCCGGCCCAGATCACCGGGCTCTCCAACGGGCTCCAGGCCGCGTCCGCAGCGGACGGCGGCGAGCCGCTGCTCATCGCCACCGACCAGGAGCACGGACTCGTCGTGCGCATCACCGCGCCCGCCACCCAGCTGCCCGGGGCGATGGCGCTCGGCGCGACCCACGACACCGGGGCCGCCTACGACGCGGCCGTCATCGCCGGCACCGAGCTGCGCGCGATGGGCCTGAACGTGAACTTCGCGCCCGACGCTGACGTCAACGTCAACCCGGCGAACCCGGTGATCGGCGTGCGCTCCTTCGGCTCCGACCCCGAGCACGTCGCCGGGTTCGCCGCCGCGCAGGTCGAGGGGTACCAGGCCCGCTGCGACCTCGCGGCCACGGTGAAGCACTTCCCCGGGCACGGCGACACCCGGGACGACAGCCACGTCGACCTGCCGCTCATCGACCACACCTACGAGGAGTGGCAGGACATCGACGCCCCGCCGTTCCGGGCCGCCGTCGAAGCCGGGGTCGGCGCGATCATGAGCGCCCACATCCAGTTCCCGGCCCTCGACCCGACCCTCACCCCCGCGACCCTCTCGAAGCCGATCCTCACCGGGCTGCTGCGCGAGGAACTGGGGTACGAGGGCGTCATCGTCACCGACTCGCTCGCCATGGAAGGCGTGCGCGAAGGCTACGGCGACGACCGGATTCCCGTGCTGGCGCTGCTCGCCGGGATCGACATGCTGCTCATGCCCGTCGACCTCGACCTCGCGTTCAACGCGGTCCTCGCGGCCGTCGCGAACGGCGAGCTGACCGAGGCCCGCATCGACGAGTCCGTGACCCGCATCCTCGGCCTCAAGTACCGGCTCGGGCTCTACGACGACCCGTACGCCGACCCCGACGAAGTGGCCTCGATCGTCGGCGCCGCCGCGCACCTCGAAGCGGCCCAGGCGCTCTCGGACCGGACCACGACCCTCGTCACCAACGACGGGACGCTCCCCATCCCTGTCGACGGCGGCGCGCTGCTGGTCACCGGCTGGGGCGAGACCACGACGAACGTGCTCACCGCCGAGTTCACCAAGCGCGGCTTCACCCCCACCCGCGCGGTCACCGGCATCGCCCCGACGCAGGCGCAGATCGACGCCGCCGTCGCCGCCAGCGCCGGGAAGGGCTTCATCGTGGTGAGCACCAACGGCGTCGCCGACAACCCGGCGCAGGCCGCCCTCGTCAAGGCCCTCGCGGGCACCGGGATTCCCGTGGTGGCGCTCGCGGTGAGGAACCCGTACGACATCGCGTACCTCGGCGAGGACGTGAACGCGTTCCTGGCGACGTACTCGTACTCGGCGGACGGGCTCGAATCGGCGGTCGCAACCGTCCTCGGGCACCTGAACCCGCAGGGGCGGCTGCCCGTGGACATCCCGCGAGCCGACGACCCCGCGTCCGTCCTTTTCGGTTTCGGCCACGGCCTCTCGTACGAGTAAGGGGATTGCCATGCAGCGCAGGAGGCTCCTGGGGAGCGCACTGGCCGGGGCCGCGCTCGCGACCACCGCCGCGGTTCCGGCCGCGGCCCACGGCAGGCGGGTCCGCACCGGCATCGAAGTGCTCGCCGAGAACGACTTCGCCGAGCTCGCGGGCCAGAAGGTCGGGATCATCTCGAACCCGACGGGCGTGCTCCCGGACCTGAGCCACGAGGTGGACCTCATGCACGAGAGCGGCAGAGTGGACCTCGTGGCCGTGTTCGGGCCCGAGCACGGGTTCCGCGGGGTGTCGCAGGCCGGGCAGGGCGAGGACTTCTTCCTCGACCCGAAGACCGGCATCCCGGTGTACAACGCGTACAACAACAAGGACCAGATGGCGGAGCTGCTGGCCGAGGCCGGGGTCGAGACGCTGGTCTTCGACATCCAGGACGTGGGCTCGCGGTTCTACACGTACATCTGGACCATGTACCTCGCGCTGGAGGCGGCCGGGCAGCTCGGGCTGCGGTTCGTCGTGCTCGACCGGCCCAACCCGGGTACGGGCCAGCGGGCGAGCGGGCCGGTCCTGCACCCCGAGCACGCCACGTTCGTGGGGCTCAAGCCGATCGCGCAGCGGCACGGGATGACCGTCGGCGAGCTGGCGTCGCTGTTCAACGGCGAGTTCGTGGCGGCACCGGCCGACCTCACTGTGGTCAAGATGCGCGGCTGGAAGCCCGAGATGTACTTCGAGGAGACGGGCCTGCCGTGGGTCGCGCCGTCGCCGAACATGCCCACTGTGGAGACGGCAGTCGCGTACCCGGGGACGTGCCTGTTCGAGGCGACCGCGCTCTCGGAGGGGCGCGGCACCACGAAGCCGTTCGAGCTGCTGGGCGCGCCCGGGATCGACCACACGTGGGCCGAGGCGGTGCAAGGGCTTCCGGGCACGCGGTTCCGCGAGGCGTACTTCACGCCGACGTTCTCGAAGTGGTCGGGGAAGGTCTGCGGCGGCGTCGAGCTGCAGGTGCGCGAGCGGCGGGAGTTCGACCCGATCCGCACGGCCCTGGCCATGATCATCGAGCAGCGGCGCGCCTTCCCGCAGTACGGGTGGCGCTCGCAGGACACGACCTCGTTCTGGCTGGACAAGCTGACAGGGAATCAGGCGGTCCGCCTGGCGATCGAGGCCGGCGCGGACGTCGACGACGTGACGCCGCTGTGGGCCGAGGAATTGGATGCGTTTTCCGAGCAAAGAGAACCGTACTTGCTCTATCGCCGCACCGCTTAGTGATGGCACGATAACCAGGAGACACGAATGCAGCGTCGAACCATGCTCGGGGGCGCGGCGGGGGCGGCGCTGGCGCTCGCGCTGGCCTCCCGCGCCAACGCCGAGGAGATCCCCTCCATGCCCGAACTCACCGGCCCGCCAACGGCCGGCCCCTACGACGTGACGTTCCCTGAAACCCCTGCGCAGCTGCGGTACGGCTCGTGCGGTGATGCCCGCCTCACCGCAGACCACATCGGACGCATCACGCCCGGCCTCGACGCGTTCATGGAGGGGACGACGCCCGCGTTCCCCGGCTACACCGTCGTCGCCGCCCGTGACGGCATCGTCGTCGAGCACGCCGCGGGCGGGCACCGGCTCCGCTACTCCGGGTGGGACGAGGCGACCAAGACCGCGGTGGAGCTGCCGCGGAGTGAATGGCTGGAGGCCGAGACCGGAACGGTCTACGACCTCGCGTCGATCTCGAAGCTGTTCACCGCCACCGTGACCGGCGCGCTCATCGACGAAGGCCTCATCGACCTGAAGCTGCCCGTCGTCGAGTACCTGCCGGACTTCGACGCGCTCGACCCGCAGAAGACCCCGATCACCTTGGGGCACCTGCTCTCCCACACCTCGGGGATGATCGCGTTCATCAACCTGTACAACCTGCCCGACGAGCAGGCGCGCATGGAGGCGATCTACGCCCGGCCCCTGCGGCGCCCGCCCGGCAGCGGCTACGAGTACTCCGACCTCAACTTGATCGTGCTCGGCAAGATCCTCGAGATCGTGGCGGAGAAGCCGCTTGACGCCCTTGTGGACGAACTGATCTGCGAGCCGCTGGGCCTCAAGGACACCGGGTACAACCCGGTCGACCGGGCGCGGACCGCCGCCACCGAGTACCAGCCGTGGACCGGCCGGGGCATGGTCCACGGCGAAGTCCACGACGAGAACGCGTGGGCCTTCGGCGGCATCGCCGGGCACGCCGGGGTGTTCGCCACAGCATGGGACCTCGCCGTGTTCGGTCAGATGATCCTCAACGGCGGCCGCTACGGCAGCGCCGAGATCCTCACCGAGAGCACCGCCCGCCTGATCTTCACCGACATGAACGCCGGGATGGGCGACAGCGCCGCGCGCGGCCTCGGCTGGCAGCTCTCACAGCGTTGGTACATGGACGCGATGAGCTCGCCGGTCACCGTGGGCCACACGGGGTACACGGGCACGTCGATCGTGCTCGACCCGCTCGCGGGGACCCTGCTCGTGCTGCTCACCAACCGGGTGCACCCGACGCGGAACTGGGGCACGGCCAGCGCCTACCGGCGGGCGGCGAGCCGCCCGATGGGCCGGGCGGTGCCGGTGAAGCCGAAGACCGGGCGCACGGCTTGGTATGCGGGGCAGGCGGACGCGGTGACCGCGACGCTGACGGGGGCACTGCCTAGGGCGGTCGCGGGGGCGAAGGCCTCGTTCGCGCTCTGGTACGACACGGAGGTCGCGGACCAGGCGGTGCTGGAGGCGAGCGCGGACGGTGCCGTGTGGACGGCCGTGCCGCTGGACCTGCGCACGGAGGACCACTGCTGGCGGACCGAGGGCGTGTTCTCCGGTTACGCGGGTCGGCAGTGGATCGACGCGGACGCGGTACTGCCGGACGGTACGACGCGGGTGCGCTGGCGGTACACGAGCGACCCGGCCTATCAGGGGCGGGGCGTGTACGTGGACAAGGTCAGGGTGAAGGAGGGCCGCGCCCTCCTGTGCGAGGACGCGGACCTGGTGCCGGACGGCTGGGAGCTCGTGCGGGACTAGCTACATCGCCTTGGGCGCGTAGCGTTCGGCGAGCCAGTCCATGGTCTTGTCGGCGTCGGCGTTGACCTTCTGGTGCTCGGGGTGGGCGTCGTACCACTCGATGACCTCGCGGGCGCCGAGCCGGTAGGGGGTCGCGCCGAGGCCGAACTCGGGGACGAGGCGCTTCACCTTGGTGTTGTCGAAGACCATGGAGTGGGCCTTGTCGCCGAGGAGCCCGGCGCCCCAGCGGGGGTCGGCGGCGGCGATGGCGTCGCTGGCGACGTGCACCAGGTTCGGTTCGACTCCTGCGGCTTCGGCGACCCAGCCGAAGATCTGGTTCCAGGTGGGGGCCTCGTCGCCGGTGATGTGGAAGGCCTCGCCGAGGGCTTCGGCCCTGCCGAGGAGGCCGGTGAAGCCGACGGCGAAGTCCCGGGCGTGGGTGATGGTCCACAGTGAGGTGCCGTCGCCGTGGACGATGACGGGCTTGCCCGAGCGCATGCGGTCGACCACGGTGTAGCCGCCGTCGAAGGGCAGCATGGTCTCGTCGTAGGTGTGCGAGGGGCGGATGATCGTGGCCGGGAAGTCGCGCTCGCGCCAGGCCTTGACGAGGAGGTCTTCGCAGGCGATCTTGTCGCGGGAGTACTGCCAGAACGGGTTCTTGAGCGGGGCGGACTCGGTGACGGGGAGGTACGCGGGCGGGGTCTGGTAGGCGCTGGCGGAGCTGATGAACAGGTACTGGCCGGTGATGTCGGCGAAGAGCTCGATGTCGCGCTCGACCTGCTCGGGGGTGAAGTTGACCCAGTTGACGACGGCGTCGAAGGTGCGGTCGCCGAGGGCGTCGCGCACGGACTGCGGGTCGCCAGCGTCGCCGGTGAGCAGGGCGACCTCGGGCGGGAGGGTCCGCTCGGCGGTGCGGCCGCGGTTGAGCACCGTGACGTCCATCCCCTGGCGCACGGCCTCGAAGACGCAGGAGGTGGAGATGCGGCCGGTGCCGCCGATGAAGAGCACGCTGACGGTCATAGGTGGTCCCTTTCTCGCAGTCGGGCCCCACCCTACCCGGGGCCGGGTGCCGGATCCTGTGCTCTTGTCACGCGGGGCACTTCCGCTTCCCCTTTATCGAAGCATTTGACTTTCTCTTTTCGTGCTGCGATCCTGGAGGCCTTCCCGGACCAATGGAGGTTCCCCATGCGTCGTCGCACCCTCTTCACCGCCGCGAGCGCCGGCACGGTCGGCGCCCTCGCCGTGCCCGGCGCGGCGCAGGCCGACTACACGACCACCGTGGCCCCAGGCGTGAACTGGGGCACCTGGGAGGGCTGGGGCACCTCGCTCGCCTGGTGGGGCAAGGCCTTCGGCAACCGCGACGACCTCGCCGACATCATGTTCACGCGGGGCAGCGTGTCCTTCGGCGGCGCGACCCTGCCGGGCCTGGGCATGAACATCGTCCGCTACAACGCGGGCGCGTGCTCGTGGAACTCCATCAACGGCGAATCGATGAGCGTCTCCCCGAACATGATGGCCTCGCGCCAGATCGAGGGGTACTGGAAGGACTGGAACTCCAGCGACCCGGCCTCCTCGAGCTGGGACTGGTTCGTCGACAGCGCCCAGCGCAACCTCATGTGGAAGGCCCGCGACCGGGGCGCGAACCTCTTCGAGCTGTTCTCGAACTCGCCGATGTGGTGGATGTGCGTGAACCACAACCCCTCCGGCGGCTCGAGCGGCAGCGCCGACAACCTGCAGTCGTGGAACCGGCAGCAGCACGCCGTCTACATGGCCACGGTCGCCAAGTACGCGCACGACAACTGGGGCGTCGACTTCGACTACGTCGACCCGTTCAACGAGCCGATCGCGAACTGGTGGACCGCCACCGGCACCCAGGAGGGGTGCCACTTCGAGGTCGCGACCCAGTCCGTCGTCATCGACCACCTCCGGACCGAGCTGGACGCGCGCGGGCTGTCGTGGATGCCGATCACCGCCTCCGACGAGTCCCTGTACGACCAGGCGGTGAGCACCTGGAACGGGCTCACCAGCTCTGCGAAGGGCAAGATCGGCAAGGTCAACGTCCACGGCTACCAGTACGAGGGCGGGCGGCGCGACTCCGTCTACAGCGCCGTCAGCGCCGCCGGGAAGAAGCTCTGGAACTCCGAGTACGGCGAGAACGACGCCACCGGGATGCGCCTGGCGCGCAACCTGAACCTCGACTTCCGCTGGCTGCACCCGACCGCGTGGTGCTACTGGCAGGTCCTCGACGGCGGCGGCTGGGGCCTCATCGACGCGAACAACGAGACCGGCACGCTCGGCTCCGCGAACGCCAAGTACTTCGTGTACGCCCAGTATGCGCGGCACATCCGGCCCGGCATGCGCATCATCGACGGCGGCGAGGGCAACACGATCGCGGCCTACGACCCGGCCGCGCGCAGGCTCGTGCTCATCACGACCAACTACGGTACGGCGCAGACGATCACGTACGACCTCTCGCGGTTCACCACCGTGCCGAACGGGACGGTCACGCGCTGGTCGACCCAGACCGGCGGCACCGAGCGGTACGCGCGGTACACGGACACGCAGGTCGCGTCCAAGCGGTTCTCGCGGGCGTTCCCGGCGAACACGGTGCAGACCTTCGAGATCGAGGGCGTCGTCATCTAAGGAGTGGCGGGGGGGGGGGGGGGGGGGGGGGGGGGGGGGGGGGGGGGGGGGGGGGGGGGGGGGGGGGGGGGGGGGGGGGGGGGGGGGGGGGGGGGGGG
>NZ_JBVJHZ010000053.1:0-33674 GCF_055586545.1 Glycomyces sp. NPDC050141
TCACCACTGTGCATGTGCCGCATGAGGAGCTGGGCCGGGAGGCGGTGCGGCTGGGGCTGCGCCGCGAGGCGACCGCCTCGGACCAGGTCGTGCTCGGGACCCACATCGTGGTGCGCGAGACGGTGGCGCCACCGCCGCGCCGATAACGACGTTTCCGGGGCCGGGCCGCTTTGCAGCGCCCCGGCCCTGTTGGTGTTCGCGGGTCAGTCCACCGGGGTCACGTACGTGTCCTCTGCGGGCAGACCGGCGGGTTCAGCGGGGTAGGGCAGCGGGACCACCGGCACCCATTTGCCTCCCGGGTTGCCGCCGCGGTTGCTCGCGAAGCTGAGCGTGCCGGTCGCGCCGCGCACGACCTGCTCGCTGTTGAGCAGCAGCAGGTGCTCGCGCACGTCCTCGGGCAAGGGCGCCTTGACCTCCCAGGGGTTGGTGATGCGCACCGCGCCGATCGCCGCGGCCAGCGAGTCGTGGTAGGTGACGGCGTACCCGTCGGAGAGCGCCGCGGGGTCGTCGGTGACGAGCCTCGTGAAGTGCTCCTGGAACGCCGCGAAGCCCTCGGGCGCGGGCCTCGCGCCCGTGGCCCAGCCCGGGTCGGCCCCGGCCGCGTACAGGACGTTGAGGTTCCCGTCGCTGATCTGCTGCAGCACTTCGGCATCGTGCTGGAGGTCGGTGCCGGTGACGCCGAACATCACGGTCAGCGGCTGCTCTTCGCGGCAGCCGCGGATGCTGAGGGATTCGATGAGCACCTTCAGATCCGGTTCGCGCCCAGCGAACAGCACCACGTCCGATCCGGCCGTGCAGATGTTGCGGGTGATCGGGTCGAACACCTCCGGGCCGCCGGTCTCGATCGAGCGGCCGGGGAACGGCTGGTCGGAGGCGGTCAGGTACGCGCCGAGCTCCGCTTCGTACGCGGTGCGCAGGGTGGTGGTGTACCGGTCCTGGGTGGTGCTGTCGTACACCATGATCGCCGAGTCGAGCTCGTCCTGCGCGTCGAGGTGGCGGCGCAGGGCCACCGCGAAGTCGGTGTTGCTCGGCGCGGCCCGCAGGAGCCCGTCGATGCCGTCGTGGTCGATACCGTCCGCAGTGGTCACACCCGTGACCATCGGGATGCCGTTGGCGGCCAGGCGTTCAGCGGCCTGCACCGTGGCGTCGCTGCTGACGCCCTGGCCCATGACGGCCACCAGCGGCACCTCGTCGTCGAGCATGTCCTCCAGCTGGCCGACCGCGAGCTCCCAGTGGGTCTGCCGCGCGCCCTCGTTCGCGAGGTACAGCTGCACGTACGGCTGCGGGTCGCCGAGCTCGCGGGTGCGGTTGGCGCGGTGGAGCGCGACGTACGCGCCTTCGAGGGCGCTCTGGATCTTGTCGGCGCTCATGGCGCTGTCTTCGGTGGTCGTCAAGGTGGTGAGCAGCGCGATCCGCACCAGCGGCAGGCCCTCGGCCTCGGACTGCTCTGCGGCCCAGTCGTTCTCGGCCTTGATGTTCTCCTGGACCTCGGCGAACTGCTCCTGGAAGACGTACGAGCCGTCGGTGACGCCGACGCACTCGTCGTCGACCTCGCGGATCTGGGAGAACCCGAACCCGCACTGGAACTGCGGCAGGGCCCACCGCACGCCGAAACCCAACGCGGCCAGCGCGACCACCACGGTCACGAAGAGCGCGAGGCGGCGCTGCCTGCGGCGGTGGCGGCGCCACCAGCGGGCGCCGCGGCTGAACCCGATACGGGCATCGTCGTCGATGGCGTCGATGTCGGTCATGCCGTCCTCCCCGTCCCGGGTGCTCTGGTGCCGTCGGTGACGACCAGGAACGCCGCGGGGTCGACCTCGGCGCGGTGGAGCCGGTCAGTGACCTCCTTCAGGCGCGCCAGGAACGCCTTCCCGGCGGCGGCGTCGGCGTTCGTCAGCAGCGCGACGCAGCAGTACCACTGCTCCTTCGCCAGACGCCCGCGCCCGTAGGCGAAACGGAGGTCGGCGAGGAACGCCCCGATCAGGGCCCGGTCGCGTCGGCGCAGGTCGGCCTCGCGGGCCGGGCCCGTCGCGGGCCGCGGGTGGGCCCACAGGTTCAGGTTGGCGAGGTAGTCGAGCGGTTCGTCCACTTCGCCCACGTCGCGGTGCCCGAACCACTTGTAGAAGCTGTACAGGGTCGGGAACCGCGCCTGGTAGAGCCCGGCGATGAGCGCGGGCACCTGCCCGGTGCCCGGCACGACCTGGCCGAGCATCGCGCCGCCTTCGGTCACGGCGTTCGCCGACACCGGCGGCGGCGCGAACGTCGCCTTCGCGGCCTGCTTGATCTGCCGTTGCGCCGCACGGTGGTTGCGGAAGTTGATCGGCTGGTCGGTGACGGCCAGCGCGAGTTCGAGCCGCCGGAACTGGAGCCCGGGGTAGGGGTCGCAGCGGCGCATGAGCTGGCGCTTCAGGTCGGTGAGGAGGTCGGGGACGGGGTCTTCGGTGAACTCGGCGCAGTTGACCAGCGCGACCGGGGCCTTGCGTTTGAGCTTGTCCTCGAAGTCGCGCAGGAGGTCGACGCGCCCGGGGTGAAGGAGCGGCGCGGGCGGCTTCTCGCCGGGCTTCGGCGCGTACAGGCTCGCCTTGAGCTCGGTGAGTGCGGCGCTGTCGGTGGAGGGCATGGGGGTGTCCTGTCGGGGTGCCGTACACGGTGCTTGGGGATCGCACATGCGGACGCGACGCTGCATCCTGTGAGGTGCATCCTAGTCCACCGGTACGACTGGCGGTTGCCGGTTGTTCACCGAAAGGGTGTCGCCCCTTCGGGTTTCGCGTCAGCCGATAACTGGAACGTAGGAGGCGTAGTCGAAGTCGGCGTACCCGCCTTCGGCGGCGAGGTCGTGCACCCAGAGGCCGACGAAGGCGCCGGTGAAGCCGAAGGCGTGGACGAGACCGGGGTCGATCCAGGTGGCGTGCTCGTCGGCGAGGATCGTCGCGTCTGCTTCAGCCGCAAGCGGTTCCCACTCGCCGCCGTCGCGGTAGGCGAAGCGCAGGACCGGGCCGTCGAAGACGATGCGCAGGTCGAGCTCGGGGCCGGCTTCGGCGATGGGGGTTGCCGTGCGGCGGCCGCGGTCGGAGGTGGCGAGGATGAGGCTGCGGCGGCCCTGTTCGAGTCCGATGTGGAGACTGTGCCAGTTGAAGCCGTTGTAGTAGGCGGTGATCCCGGCGGTCTGGTCGGCGGTCTGCGGGTCGAATTCGAGGCCGGCTTCGAAGACGCCGTGCTTGGCGGTGACGCGCTGGGCGACGAGGCTCGGCGTGCGCTTCCCGTACGGGGACTGGCCTCCGGTGACGCGCAGGTGCGAGGGTCGCGCGGTGAGGCTGAGCCAGGACGGGTCGGCGTGGCGGCGGAGGGTGGCCCAGCGGTGGTCGAGGGCGGGGGTGTCGAAGTCGTCGCGGGCGGGCGCTGCGGGCCAGGGGTGCGCGGGCAGGTCCGGAGCGGGGATCTCGAGTGCCGGTGCGGCACCGTCGATCCGGGGCCAGCCGTCGGTCCATTCGACGGCGGCTACGGCGGTCTCGCGGCCGAGGACGCAGCGGCCGGTCGCGTCCCGTTCGCGGGCGTCGGCGGGGACGCCGTCCTCGATCTCGGTGTAGGGCCGGGAGGTCAGGTACGTCATGTACCACTCCCCCGTCTGGGTCTCGACGAAGCAGCCGTGTCCGGCCTTCTGGAGCGGCAGGTCGAGCTTGTCGCGAGTGGTGAGCAGCGTGCCGTTCGGGTCGATTTCATAGGGGCCCAGGAGGTTCCGGGAGCGCGCGACGATCGCGCCGTGGTTGAAGCCGGTGCCGCCCTCGGCGCACAGGAGGTAGTACCAGCCGTCCTTTTTGTACATATGCGGGCCCTCGGTCACCCCGGCCGGGCTCGATTCGAGGAGCAGCACCGGGTCGCCGACGGCCTTGCCGTCATCGAGGCGCTGGATCTCGACGCCCCGGAAGCCCATGATCATGTTGAGCAGCCATGTCGAGCCGTCGTCTTCATGGAAGAGCGCGGCGTCGAAGCCACGCCCGGGCAGCCGCACCGGATCGGTCCAGTGACCGTCGATCGACTCGGCGGTGGTGAGGTAGTTCGCGCAGTCCTTGTAGCCGTAGGCGTAGTTGTCGAGGACCGAGAAGACGAGGTGGAAGCGGCCGTTCGCGTACGTGAGGTCGGGCGCCCAGACGCCGCCGGAGTCGGGGACGCCGGTGAGGTCGAGGAGGCGCGGCGAGTCGGCGATGCCGCCGATCGGCCGCCAGTGCCGCAGGTCCCGCGAGTGGTGGACCCGGATGCCGGGGCACCATTCGAACGTCGAGGTCGCCAGGTAGTAGTCGTCGCCGACCCGCAGGACCGAGGGGTCGGGGTGGAAGCCGGGCAGGATCGGGTTGCGGATCACGTCGCTCACAAGGGTCGATTCAACCGGGCCGCGCCACGGTTTGCAAGCGCTATCCCGCCTTTTCTGGAAGTTCCGAGGCAGAATTTCAGGGTGACCGCGAACCACGACTTCCAGATCCGTCCCGTCCGCGCCGAAGAGCATGCGGCCCTTGGGGACCTCACGGTCGATTCGTACCTCGAGGGCGGGTTCCTCCTCGGCGGGCTCGACGACCCGTACACGCCGCACCTGCGCGACGTCGCCCACCGCGCCGCCAACGCCCGTGTGCTCGTGGCCGCTGAAGCGGAGACGCTGCTGGGAGGCGTCACGCTCGCCTTCCACGGCAGCCCGATGTGCGAGCTGGGCGGCCCCGGGGACGCCGAGATCCGGATGCTCGCCGTCGCGCCCGCCGCGCACGGGCGCGGGGTCGGGTCGGCGCTCGCGGCCGCGTGCGTCGCACAGGCGCGGGCCGAGGCCGGGACCAAGCGCGTCGTGCTCTGCTCGCAGCAGACGATGCGCACCGCGCACCGGATCTACGCGCGGCTCGGGTTCGAGCGCGCGCCCGAGCTCGACTGGTCGCCGCTGCCCGGGGTCGACCTGTGGGCGTTCACCTTGGAGCTCTAGAGGAGCGCGCCGAACGCCCGCTTGTAGTCGCCGAGCGCCTGGTCGACCTCGCCGCCGCTGATGCCGTACCGGGCCAGGTCGTACTTGTGGGCCATCGGGCGGGCCGCCAGCGCCGCCTCGAGGGCGTCCTGCTCGGCCCGGCCCCAGGGCGCGCCGAGGTGGTCGAAGAGCTGCGGGAGGCGTTCGCGCGCCTCAGTAGTGAGGTCGCGGTAGGGCACGTCGACCACGGCGTAGGCCGGCATGCGGGCGCGGGCGGCGCGGGCGCGGTCGAGGCCGGTCGCGAAGAGCCCCAGCCAGGTCCGCCCGAGCTCGTGCGGGTCGATGTCGGCCGTGTTCATCGCGGTCGCGGTCTCGGTCATGGAGCACAGCGATGCGAGGGCCTCGGCCGGGTCGCGGTGGGTCCACAGGATCTGCGCGTCCGGGAAGGCCCTGATGAGCGCGCCGAGGTTCCACAGGTGCGCGGGCGCGCGGAGCACCCAGCGGCGGCGCGGGCGCCCGTGCTGCAGCACCTGGAGGGTCTGCTTGAGGTAGCGGTAGTCGGGGGCGTAGTCGCGTTCGAGCATCCACTGGACGTACCCGGGCGGCTGGGCGCGCACGAGGTGGCCGATGCCGTGCGGCAGGACCCAGACGTCGGCGTCGGGCTTCTCGGGGTGCATCTCGTAGACAGCGCCGAAGGTGGGGACGGCCTTGCCGAGGAAGTCGGCGGCGCGTTCGGAGCGGCGCAGGTGGTCGGCGGAGCCGAGGTCGGCGTACTGGAGCTCGTGCATGAGCGGGGAGCGGTGGGCCTCGGAAGCGGCCAGGAGGCGCTGGAGCATGGTCGTGCCGGTGCGGGGGACGCCGGTGACGACGATGGGGCGGCTGATGTGCTCGTCGGCGAGCTCGGGTTTGAGGACGTGGAGCTTGCGGATGCGGAGGCGGTTCTCGAGGCGGTCGGTCACCTCCTGCTGCACGGCGACCCAGCCGGTGACGGTGAGGCCGTGGATGTCGGCGTACCCGGTGACGAGGACGCGCATGTCCTCGATGAAGGCCTCTTCGCCGTGCGCGGTGGAGCCGGTGCGGTGCTCGGCTTCGCGGACGGCGCGGTCCAGGACGCGGTCGACCTTCTTGCGGCGTCCGGCGATCGCTGGGGTCAGGACCGTGTTGACGGCCTTCAGCCAGGGTGAGACCCGTTCCATTCGTACCGCTCCTTGTGTGCCGTTCACGCTGTGCCGCTTACGAATTGGAGGTGAGCCTACATTCAGGTTCGAATGCGGGCCCACCTCAGTGCGGCGAATTGTGAACCGGGACTACCGGGTCACCTGCTGGGCCTCCAACGGGATCGCCGCCGCCACTTGCGGCGTGAGTTCGGCGACGAACCTGGGCGACAGGTGGTTGGCGTCGCGGTAGACCAGGAGGTTGCCGACGACGACGGGGCAGGTGTCGCTGTCCATGTCGCACATCCACGGGATCGGGTCGACCACGGTCACCTCGGTCTCCGCCTCGACGCTCGCGACGGTCAGCGCGCGGCGTTCGGGCCGGGTCGTGGCCTGCTCGACGCCGACGACGCACTCGGTGACGTTGTCGGTGTGCTCGGCGAGGCACGCGGGGGTGTCCCCGGGCGGGTTCGCGGAGTCGGCCAGGTAGTAGACCTGGTCGGCCGCGTCGTCGAGCCGGTTGAGGCTCTCGGCCCAGCCGTCGGCCCACGCCTTGTCGGGGTCGTCGGCGAGGATCTCCTTGTTGTCGTAGGCGGAGGTGACGACGACGTCGGGTTCGAGGGACTCGATCTCGGCGAACGCCCGCTCCTTCCACTCCTCGCACTCGGTGTAGCGGCGGCCGAGCTGGTTGTCGTGCTCGATCGCGGCCGAGACGCTGCAGTTCGCCTTCGCGAACGGCAGGAGCTTCCAGCCGGAGGCCTCGGCGAGCTGGTTGAACGCCGGGAACCACTGGGCGGCATGGGAGTCGCCGAACAGCACGATGGTCTTCTCCCCGTCCGGGTCGCCGAACACGCAGTCCTCTGCGAGGTCGGTGCCCGTGCGGCCCGAGACGCAGTCGTCGGCGTACAGCGCGGGTTCGTCGGTACCGGCGACGTCGAGCGGCGGCGTGAGGTTCGCCGGAACGGACTCCACATCGGAGGATTCGCCGATCATCTCCCACACGGTGCTGTCGTCGCCGGTGATCTCTGCGGCCTCGCCGTTCTCCTCGGCCGGCATCGGCTGCTGCACCATCAGGATCGACACGGCGAGCATGCCCGTGATGAGCCCGCCGCCGAGCGCCAGCGCCCGCGACGGCACCTGCACGAGCGGCTTCTTCATGCGGATCGGGTTCTCCACCAGGTAGAACGTGGCGATCGTGAGCAGGAACGCGACGAGCATCAGGAACAGGTAGTGGCGCAGGCGCACCTGCTCCAGGCCCATCACCGCCGGGCCGATCATGATGAGCGGCCAGTGCCACAGGTACAGCCCGTACGAGATCTTCCCGACGAACTGCGCCGGGCGGACACCGAGCAGCAGCCCGGCGCCCAAGCGGTGCGGTGCGCACCCGGCGGCGATCACGAGCGCGCAGCCCGCGACCGGCAGCAGCGCAGCGGAACCGGGGAAGACGGTGTGCTCGTCGAGGACGAACACTGAAGCGATGATGAGTGCCAGTCCCGCCCAGGACGCGAGCGCGGCCGCCCACGTCGGCGCCCAAGCGCGGATGCGGCCCGCCGCGACGGCGACGAGTGCGCCGACCGCGAGTTCCCAAGCGCGCGTGTGGATGCCGAAATAGGACCACACGGGATCGTCGGCGGTCCAGGCGGCGCTGGCCCAGAACGAGGCGCCGCCCGCGACGACGAGGAACGCCGTGATGGCGACCGTTCGTCCCCCTCGGCGACGCTTGCGAGCCGTAAATTTGCGGAGTCCGCGGTTGCGATGCCTTGCGGCCGTGAACTTCCCGGGCCTGGAGAGCTTCGCGCCCAGGAAGGCGATCGCGAGCAGGACGAGCGGCCACACGATGTAGAACTGCTCTTCGACCGCGAGCGACCAGAAGTGCTGCAAGGGGGACGGCGGGACCTCGGCGTTGAGGTAGTCCGTGCCTTCCTGCGCCAGGCGGATGTTGATGACGTTGAGCGCGGCCGAGGCCGCGTCGGCGGCGATGTCGCCGAGTCTGGTGCGCGGCAGCCAGAGCCAGGCGGCCACCAGGGTCGCGATCAGCACGGTCGCGGCGGCCGGGAGGAGCCGCACGGCGCGGCGGGCGTAGAAGCCCGCGATCGATACGGTGCCGGTCTTGTCGATCTCGCGCAGCAGCAGCGAGGTGATGAGGAAGCCGGAGATGACGAAGAAGACGTCTACTCCGACGAATCCTCCTGCCATATAAGGGAAGCCGATGTGGGCGGCGATCACGGCGCCTACGGCGACGGCCCTGAGGCCTTCGATATCGGGCCGCCAGTGGCTGGGGCGCGCACTGGTCGGTGCTTTTGCGTTGGTCAGACGCATGGGTCTCGGTCTCCGAACGGTTCACCGGGCATCGGACTCCCAGCCGGGCAGGGCTGGGCGGACTGGGGATCGGGGGTCTTACCGGGGACGAACGCAGACCATAACATTGCCCGGTTAATGGGATCTACCCCCTCGAAAGCGGTGATATATGCCTCAATCCCCACGGAGAGCAGCGTTCTCAACACGGGGAACACCACTGACGGTGCCGCTGGAATGCAGCGAGGGCGCACCCGAATGTCCGGGTGCGCCCTCGCTGTACGTATCGCCCGCTTAGGGCTCTGCCGCTAAGGAACTCCCGGGGGCTCCGGGGTCTCGCGGAGCAGGCCCTCCTGTGTGGCCGAGGCGAGGTGCACCCCGTCCGCGTCGAAGAACCGGCCCTGGGCCAGGCCGCGCCCGTCGGCGGCGGTCGGCGAGATCGTGTCGTAGAGGATCCAGTCGTCGAACCGGAACGGGCGGTGGAACCACAGCGCGTGGTCCAGGCTCGTCCCTAGGTAGCCGCCGGGGCCCCAGACCTCGCCGTGGCGCGACAGGACCGAGTCCAGCAGCGTCAGATCCGAGGCGTACGTCAGCACGCACACGTGGATCAGCGGGTCGTCGGGCAGGCGGCCGTCGGTCTTCATCCACACCCGCTGGTGCTCCTGCGCCGGGCGCTCGCCCGAGGCCGAGAAGCCCGAGCCGCCCCCGGCGTAGCGCACGTCGATCGGGCGCGGCACGCGCGCCCAGATCCCGAGCCGGTCGGGGTGGGACTTCAGCTGCTCGCTGAGCGGCGGGATGTCCTCGGGGCGGGCGAGGCCGTCCGGGGCCGGGTCCGAGTGCTCCAGGCCGCGCTCGCCGGTGTGGAACGAGGCGGACATGAAGAAGATCGTCTGCCCGTTCTGCAGCGCCACCGTACGGCGTACGGAGAAGGAGCGGCCGTCGCGGATGTTCTCGACCTGGTAGACGATCGGCTTCGTCGAGTCGCCGGGGCGCACGAAGTACCCGTGCAGCGAGTGCACCCGGCGGTCGCCCGGAACGGTGCGCCCGGCCGCGACCAGCGCCTGCCCGGCGACCTGGCCGCCGAACACGCGCTGCAGGCCGACCTCGGCGCGCGGGCCCCGGAACAGGCCCTTGTCGATCTCTTCCAGGTCCAGGACGCCGAGGAGCGAGTCCACGGCGTCCTGGCCAACGAGGACTTCCCTCATCTAGGAGCCGATCTGGTGGACCCGGACGGTGTTCGTCGAACCCGGGGTCCCTGCCGGGGTGCCGGCCACGATGACGACGAGGTCGCCCGGCTGCGCCAGGTGGTGCTCCTGCAGGGTCTTGTCGACCAGCTTGAACATCGCGTCGGTGTGGTCGACGTGCTCGACCAGGTAGGAGTCGGTGCCCCACGACAGCGCCATCTGGTTGCGGACGCTCTCGATCGGGGTGAGGCCGTAGATCGGGCGGTTCGGCTTCAGGCGGGCGAGGCGCTTGACGGTGTCGCCGGTCTGCGTGAAGGCGACGAGGGCCTTCGCGCCGATCGCGTCGGCGATGTCGGCGGCCGCGTGGGTCACCGCGCCGGACTTCGTGCGCGGGTCGTGCAGCAGCTCGCGCAGCGGGATCGGGCCGTTCTCGGTGGTCTCCACGATCTTGGCCATGGTGCGCACGGTCCCGATCGGGTACTTGCCGACTGAGGTCTCGCCGGAGAGCATCACGGCGTCGGTGCCGTCGAGGACGGCGTTGGCGACGTCGGAGACCTCGGCGCGGGTCGGGCGGGCGTTCTCGATCATCGAGTCGAGCATCTGGGTCGCGACGATCACGGGCTTCGCGTTCTCGCGGCAGAGGCGCACGATCTCCTTCTGCACGATCGGGACCTCGTCGAGGGGCATCTCGACGCCCAGGTCGCCGCGGGCGACCATGACGCCGTCGAAGGCCCGGACGATCTCCTCGAGGCGCGCGACGGCCTCGGGCTTCTCGACCTTGGCGATGATCGGGCGGCGCACGCCGACCTCGTCCATCACCTTGTGGCCCAGGCGGACGTCGTCGGGGCTGCGCACGAACGACATCGCGATGAGGTCGACGCCGAGGTTCAGCGCGAACTTCATGTCGGAGATGTCCTTCTCGGACAGCGCCGGGACGGAGATGTTCACGTTCGGCAGCGACAGGCCCTTGTTGTTCGAGACCGGGCCGCCCTCGACCACGAGGCACTCGACGTCGGTGTCGTCGGCGCTGAGCACTTCGAGCGCCAGCTTGCCGTCGTCGACCAGGAGGCGGTCGCCCTTGGAGACCTCGGCCGGCAGCTTCTTGTAGGTGCAGGACACGCGGTCGTGGGTGCCGTCGACGTCGTCGGAGGTGATCCGGATGCGGTCGCCCGCGTCCCACTGCTCGACGCCGTTGGCGAAGGTGCCCAGGCGGATCTTGGGGCCCTGCATGTCGGCCAGGATGGCGACGGGCTTCCCGGCGGCCTCGGCGGCTTCACGGACCATCTGGTAGACGGCCTCGTGGTCGGCCTGGGCGCCGTGGGAGAAGTTCATGCGGGCGACGTTCATACCGGCGTCGATCAGGCCGGCCATACGCTCGGGCGTGGCCGTGGCAGGCCCGATGGTGCAGACGATTTTTGCTCTACGAGTCACCCTGCGAGCTTATATCGGACGCCTACTCGCACTCGCAGGGTCTCCGCAGTTGAGAGGTGGAATTCACCGCTGCCGGAATGCAAAACAAAGATAGGCGGAATTGAGCGCAGCAAGATATTTACTGCACTCAATTCCGCCTATTGCACTTACGCGACGAGCGCCTGTGCGTTCGATTCGACCGGCGCCGGAAGCGCCGTCTGGCCGCCCAGGAACTTGTGCGCCGCGGCGGCGGCCGCACGGCCTTCCGCGATGGCCCACACGATGAGCGACGCTCCACGATGGGCGTCACCCGCGACGAACACGCCGGGCGCGTCCGTCTGCCAGTCGTCGCCGCAGTCGATCACGTTGCGCCGCGAGCGCTCGATCCCGAACTGCCGCAGCAGCGGCTGCTCCTCGGTGCCCGCGAAGCCGATCGCCAGCAGGACGAGGTCCGCCGGGACGATCTGCTCGGTGCCCTCGACAGGGATGATGTCGCGGCGGCCCTGGGACTTGTCGACCCGGACCTCGCTGAAGCGCATCTGGCGCACGTGCCCGTGCTCGTCCCCGATGAACTCGGCGGCCGCGGACGCGTAGTTGCGCTCGCCGCCCTCCTCGTGCGCCGGGTAGTTGCGGACGATGACCGGCCAGGTCGGCCACGGGTCGTTCCCTGAGTTCCGGGCCTCCGGCGGCGTCGGGTACAGGTCGAGCTGGCGCACCGAGGCCGCGCCCTGCCGGTGGGCCACGCCCAGGCAGTCCGCGCCGGTGTCGCCGCCGCCGATGATGACGACGTGCTTGCCCTTGGCGTCGATCGGCGCGAACGGGGCCTTGCCCGCGACCACCTGGTTGGCGCCCACGAGGTGCTCCATCGCCTGGTGGATGCCCGCGAGCTCGCGGCCCGGCTGCTCGGTCTCGCGCCCTTCGAGCGCGCCCACGGCCAGGATCACCGCGTCGTGGCGCTCACGCAGGTCCTCGGCCGTGATGTCGACACCGACGTTCACGTCGCACTCGAACTCGACGCCTTCGGCGCGCATCTGCTCGACGCGGCGGTCGATCTGGTGCTTCTCGAGCTTGAAGTCCGGGATGCCGTAGCGCAGCAGGCCGCCGGGGGCGTCGTCGCGCTCGTACACGGTGACCGCGTGGCCCGCGCGGGCCAGCTGCTGGGCCGCCGCCAGGCCCGCCGGGCCCGAGCCGACCACCGCGACGGACTTGCCGCTGCGGAATTCGGCGATCTGCGGCCGGACGTTCGCGTCGTCGAACGCGCGGTCGACGATCTCGACCTCGATGTTCTTGATGGTCACCGGGTCGTCCCCGATGCCCAGTACGCACGCCGCCTCGCACGGAGCCGGGCAGAGCCTGCCGGTGAACTCCGGGAAGTTGTTCGTCGCGTGCAGCTGCTCGATCGCCGCGCCCCAGCGGCCCGTGCGGGCCAGGTCGTTCCACTCGGGGATGCGGTTGCCCAGCGGGCACCCGTTGTGGCAGAACGGGATGCCGCAGTCCATGCAGCGCGAGGCCTGGGCCGTCACCAGCTCTTTGTTAGTGCGGGTGTAGACCTCGCGGTTGTCGAGGATGCGCACCGGCACGGGGCGCTTCTTCGGGACGGCGCGGCCGTGTTCGAGGAATCCGCTCGGATCAGGCATTGGCGGCCTCCTTCTCGGTCAGGACGAGCGTGCGGGTCGTGATCGTGTCAATGGCTTGACGGGCGAGGACGGCCTTGTACTCGCGGGGGATGACCTTCGTGAAGCCGCTCGCGGCCCGCGGCCACTCGGCCAGCAGGTCCGCCGCGACCGCCGAGCCGGTGGCCCGGCCGTGGCGCAGCAGCAGCGAGTGGACCAGGTCGATGTCGGAGGCCGACAGCGGGTCCAGGTCCGCCAGCGCGGTGTTGGTGCGCGACTCGTCGAGGCGCCACACGTAGGCCACGCCGCCGGACATGCCCGCGGCGAAGTTGCGGCCGGTGGGGCCGAGGACGAGGACGGTGCCGCCGGTCATGTACTCGCAGCCGTGGTCGCCCACGCCTTCGACGACGGCGACCGCGCCGGAGTTGCGGACGGCGAAGCGCTCGCCGACCTTGCCGCGGATGAAGGCCTCGCCGGAGGTCGCTCCATACAGGAGCGTGTTACCGGCGATGACGTTCTCTTCGGCCTTGAACGGGGCCCCGGCGTCGGGGGTGAGCACGAGGCGCCCGCCCGAGAGGCCCTTGCCGACGTAGTCGTTCGCGTCGCCCACGAGCTTGAAGCTCGCGCCGCGGGTGAGGAACGCGCCGAAGGACTGCCCGGCGGTGCCGCGGAACGTGAGGTTCACGGTGTCCTCGTGGAGGCCCTCGCGGTGGGCGCGGGAGACCGCGGCACCGAGGAGCGCGCCGACCGAGCGGTCGGTGTTGCGGATCTCGAGTTCGGCGGTGACCCGCTCGCCCTGCTCGATGGCGGGGCGGGCGATGTCGACGATGCGGGCCCCGAGGGTCGCTTCGACGCCGTGGTCCTGGACGGTGGCCTGCGTGCGCGCGCCCTCGACCGGGGAGGCGATGACGTTCGACAGGTCCACGCGGGAGGCCTTGCGGCCCGGTCCGGGGATCTGCTGCAGGCGTTCGACGGCGCCGATGGCCTCGTCGAGGCTGCGGTAGCCGAGCTCGGCGAGCAGCTCGCGGACCTCTTCGGCGATGTAGCGGAAGAAGTTCTCCACGAACTCGGGCTTGCCGGTGTAGCGCTCGCGCAGGCGCGGGTCCTGCGTGGCGACGCCGACAGGGCAGGTGTCGAGGTGGCAGACGCGCATCATGACGCAGCCGGTGACGACGAGCGGCGCGGTGGCGAAGCCGAACCCTTCGGCGCCGAGGAGCGCGGCGACGACGACGTCGCGGCCGGTCTTCATGGCGCCGTCCACTTCGAGCTTGACGCGGTCGCGCAGGCCGTTGCGGATGAGGGTCTGCTGGGCCTCGGCGAGCCCGATCTCCCACGGGGTGCCCGCGTGCTTGATCGAGTTGGCCGGGGAGGCGCCGGTGCCGCCGTCGTAGCCGGAGATGAGGATCGTGTCGGCCTTGGCCTTGGAGACGCCGGCGGCGACGGTGCCGACGCCGGTCTCCGAGACGAGCTTCACGTGGACCTCGGCGTCGCCGCCTCCGGCGTGCTTGAGGTCGTGGATGAGCTGCGCGAGGTCTTCGATCGAGTAGATGTCGTGGTGCGGGGGCGGGCTGATGAGGCCCACGCCGGGCGTGGCGTTCCGGGTGTCCGCGATCCACGGGTAGACCTTGTACCCGGGCAGCTGGCCGCCTTCGCCGGGCTTGGCGCCCTGGGCCATCTTGATCTGGATGGCGTCGGCGGTGGCCAGGTACTCGGAGGTGACGCCGAAGCGGCCCGACGCGACCTGCTTGATCGCGCTGCGGCGCAGCGGGTCGTACAGGCGGTCGACGGCTTCGCCGCCCTCACCGGAGTTGGAGCGGCCGCCGAGGCGGTTCATGGCGATCGCGAGGGTCTCGTGGGACTCCGCGGAGAGCGCGCCGTAGGACATGGCCCCGGTGTGGAACCGCTTGACGATCGACTCGACCGGTTCGACCTCGTCGATGGAGACCGCTTCGCGGGTGTCGTCGAAGCCGAGCATGCCGCGCAGGAGCCCGGAGTCGGCGGCGATCGCGTTGACCTTGTCGGTGTAGCGCTTGAACACCTCGTACTGGCCCGAGCGGGTGGCGTGCTGGAGCAGGAACACCGTCTCGGGGTTGAACAGGTGGACTTCGCCTTCGCGGCGCCACTGGAAGTCGCCGCCCGGGGGCAGCGGCTCGCTCGTCTCGATCTTCCGCTCGTAGGCGGCGCGGTGGCGTTCGGCGACCTCTTTGGCGAGGGTCTGCAGGCCGATGCCGCCGATCGAGGAGTCGGTGCCGGTGAAGTACCGGTCGACGAAGTCGGCGTCGAGGCCGACGGCCTCGAAGATCTGCGCGCCCGTATAGGAGGCGACGGTGGAGATGCCGATCTTCGACATCACTTTGAGGACGCCGCTGCACAGGCCCTGGATGTAGTTCTCGACGGCCTGGGCGGGCTCGGCCTCGACGACGCCCTGCGCGCACAGCTCTTCGATGGAGTCGAAGGCTAGGTACGGGTTGATGGCGGCGGCGCCGTAGCCGAGGAGGACCGCGGCGTGGTGCACGGTGCGGCAGTCGCCGGTCTCGACCAGGAGCGCGACCTTCGTGCGGGTCTGCTCGCGCACGAGGTGCTGGTGCACGGCGGCGGTGAGCAGGAGCGACGGGATCGGCGCGAGGTCGGCGGTGGAGTCGCGGTCGGAGAGCACGAGGATGCGCACGCCGTCCTCGATGGCCTCGGAGACGTGGCGGCAGATCTCGACCAGGCGGTCCTTGAGGCCGCGCGAGCCGTGGCGGGCCTTGTAGACGCCGGAGACGCGCACGGCCTTGAAGCCGGGCATGTCGCCGTCGTCGTCGATGTGGAGGATCTTCGCCAGCTCGTCGTTGTGCAGGATCGGGCGGGCGAGCTCGATCTGGCGGCACGAGTGCGGGCCGGGCTCCAGCAGGTTGCCCTCGGGGCCGACGGTGGTGCCGAGCGCGGTGACGAGCTTCTCGCGGATGGCGTCCAGAGGCGGGTTGGTGACCTGCGCGAACAGCTGCGTGAAGTAGTCGAACAGGAGCTTGGGGCGCTTGGAAAGGCCCGCGATGGGCGTGTCGGAGCCCATGGAGACCAGCGGCTCCTCGCCCTTGGACGCCATGGGCGCCAGGATGAGTCGCAGCTCCTCGTCGGTGTAGCCGAAGGTGAGCTGGCGGCGGCGCACGGACTCGGGGTCGTGCGCGACGTGCTCGCGCTCGGGCAGCTCCTCGAGGCGGATGAGCCCGGCGTGGAGCCAGTCCCCGTACGGGTGCTCCTTCGCGAGGGCGTCCTTCACCTCTTCGTCGTCGAGGATGCGTCCGGCATCGGTGTCGACGAGGAACATGCGGCCCGGTTCCAGGCGGCCCTTCTGGGCGATCTTGGAGGGCTCGATGTCGACCACGCCGCTCTCGGAGGCGAGCACGACCAGGTCGTCGGTGGTGCGCCACCAGCGGGCGGGGCGCAGGCCGTTGCGGTCCAGGACCGCGCCGATCTGGACGCCGTCGGTGAAGCAGACCGCGGCCGGGCCGTCCCACGGCTCCATGATGGACGCGTGGTAGCGGTAGAAGTCGCGGCGCTTGGGGTCCATGGTCGCGTTGTGCTCCCAGGCCTCCGGCATCATCATGAGCATCGCGTGGGGCAGGCTGCGCCCGCCCAGGTGCAGCAGCTCGACGACCTCGTCGAAGTTCATCGAGTCGGAGGCGCCCGGGGTGTTGATCGGGAACAGGCGGCGCAGGCGGCCGGGCAGGGCGTCCGTCGCGAGCTCGGCCTGGCGGGCGGTCATCCAGTTGCGGTTGCCGCGGATGGTGTTGATCTCGCCGTTGTGCGCGACCATCCGGAACGGGTGGGCGAGCGGCCACGACGGGAACGTGTTGGTCGAGAACCGCGAGTGGACGAGGGCGATCGCGCTCTTGAGGCGCGGGTCGGCCAGCTCGGGGTAGAACTGCGGCACCTGGGCGGGGGTGAGCATGCCCTTGTACACGATGGTGCGCGAGGAGAGGCCGACGATCGCGGCGCCGTCGAGGTGGCGTTCGCGCAGCTCGCGCTCGGCCTGCTTGCGCACGGCGAAGGCGAGCCGGTCGAGGTCGAGCCCGGAGGCCAGGCCGCCCTCGGCGGCGAGGAAGACCTGCGAGACGCGGGGCTTGGAGGCCAGGGCGGCGGCGCCCAGGCCGGACGGGTCGGTGGGCACGTCGCGCCAGCCGAGGACCGTACAGCCCTCCGCGACGGCGTACTTCTCGACGATCGCGCGGGCGCGCGCGGTCGCGTCGTCGTCCTCGGGGGTGAAGACCAGGCCGGCGGCGTAGTGCCCGGCCTCGGGCAGGCCGAACGCGACCGTCTCGCGGTAGTAGGCGTCCGGGATCTGCAGCATGATGCCCGCGCCGTCGCCCGAATCGGGGTCGGGGGCGGTGGCGCCGCGGTGCTCCATGCGCACGAGCGCGGAGAGTCCGTGCTCGATCACCTCATGGGCCGCTCGGCCTTGCATATCGGCGACGAACGCGACACCGCAGGCGTCGTGTTCCCAAGCGGGGCGGTAAAGACCGGGCTCTGAGTTCAGGGCAGAACGCAACCGTGGCCTCCTTCGTCGTCGAGGGCTCCAGCAGCAGGTGGGGGCGCGGAGCACTACGGTGTTTCATACGGGACGACGTCGGCCCGAGAGAATGCAAAGTGTCAGACGAGTGTAATGCATCGCTCATCTGATGGACACCATCGTCCTACGATCCGAGCAGGTGGAGCGGTTTTTCTCACGCGTGCGACGGAAACCGTGCAACCGCTTCGTAATGACCGCGTAACGCACCTTCACGTCTGGGACGGGCGGCGCGAACCGGTGGCGGCCGGTGGTTAGAGTGAACCCACATTTCGCGCGGTGCCCACTCCCCCGTGCCGGTACACCCCCAACCACAGTACGTTCGCAAGGAGCAATACACCAATGACCTATCCCCCGCCCCCTGGCTACGGACAGCAGCCGCAGCAGCCGGGTTACCCGCCCCAGCAGCCGGGCGGGTACGCCCCCCAGCCGCCAGCGCAGCAGCCCTACGGCCAGCCGTCCCAGCCCGGTTACGGTGCCCCGCAGCAGCCCGGCTACGGCGCACAGCAGCCCGGTTACCCGCCCCAGCAGCCGGGAAACCCGTACGGCCCGCCGCCCATGCCGCCGGGCGGCGGCAGCGGAGGCGGCTTCGGCGACTTCGCCAAGGAGACCGGCAAGGGCCTCCTGTGGAAGATCGTCCCGATCGTCCTGGTCCTCCTCATCGGCGGCGGCTTCTTCATCGTCAGGCTGATCAACAACGGCGGCGACGCGGGCCAGGCGCTCGACGACATGGACGACACCGACACCTCGGCGGGCGTCGCCGAGGGCGACTGCCTCTCATCGTGGGAGTACTCCTTCGCGACCTCTGAAGACCCGCTCGCCGATCTCGTGGTCGAGTGCGAGTCCGCGGACGCCCTCTGGTCGGTCACCTCGGTGCACGAGGACGTGGACGATATCCGCGCCGACGGCAGCGGCTATCCCGAGGACCTCGCCCCGATCACGGCGATCTGCGGCGAAGAGATCCTCACCTACCAGTTCGGCCAGACCTGGAAGGACTACAACTACGTCGTCGACTCCACCGGCGGCATGCTCGACTACCTGATCTGCGTCGAGTCGATCGACAAGCCCGACTCGACCGGCGCCACCCCGCGCATGCCCGACACCGGCGAGTGCTTCAACGAGCCCACCAGCGGCTGGTACGTCGCCGACTGCGCCTCAGCCTCCTACGAGGTCACCGCGGCCATCCCGGTCGACCCGCCCGTCGCCATGACCGAGGACGAGATCTTCACCCTGCTCGAGAGCCAGTGCGGCGCCGAGGACTACTACTGGACGCTCAACCAGCTCACCGACCCGGCGGCCACCGAGCTGACCGGCACCGAGCCTGTCACCGGCATCCTCTGCGGCACTTACGCGTACTAACCGATCACACGACCCGCACTCCGGGTCCGCGTTCCACAAGGGCCGTCCCGGATGGGGCGGCCCTCAACTAATTCTCGTGGCGTCCAGCGCTAGCTGCATGTACCCCACGAACCCCCTTCGATCGTTAGAGTTGGCCTGTCCCTCAACCAAATCCTCAGGAAGGGAAGATCTTGAAACAAGCAATGAAAACGCTTGCCATTGGACTCAGTGCGGTCATCGCGACTGCATCGATCGTGCTCTTCACCGGAACTGCAGCACAAGCATCATCCAGTGCCTGCCAGAGCTACGTAAAGAGCCTCGGCTACAGCGTCGGCCCAAAGGTGATTTCCGCATGCGATGTCGCCGACGCTGGGAACGGCAGCAAGACTAGTCAGCTGAAGTGCCACGACATCCTCTGGAATGCCGGCGTTGACGGACGTTTCGAGGCCAGTACAGCCTGCCTAAAGGGCATATGAACTCCGTAATCGCCGCTGCGCGATTAGGTACCACCAAGGTCGCGAAAGGGCCGTCCCCGATGGGGCGGCTCTTTTCCGTGCCTCCGCATTCCGTACAACTGGGGCAGGACCCCTGGGTCAGGCGGACGCGTGCGCAGGCGCGAGTGCCGATGGCGTCGCGGAAGCGCAATATGATGGAACCCAAGCGCATCCATAACGCCCTCGAACCCTGCCCGCGACGGAGAACCCCATGGCCTACCCCCCGCCGAACCCCTACGACCCCAACCAGTCGCCGGGCTACGGCCAGCCCTCGCCCGCACCCCAGCACTACACGACCGACGCCGACCCGTACTCCCGCCCCGACCCGTACGCGCCCGGCGGCTACACCGCACCCAGCCACCCGAACAGCGCCCCGCCCGGCCAGCCCTACTCCCCCGGCCCCGCGTACGCCCAGACCGGCGGCTACCAGCAGCCCCCGGTCGGCCCCGGCGGTGCTTTCCAACCGGGCCAGGCCGCGCCCCCGCCGCCGCGCGCGAACTCGAACACCCCGCTCGTCATCACCCTCGTGGTCGTCGTCATCGCCGTCATCGGCGGCGGCATCATGCTGGGCCTCAACATGAGCGGCGACGACGACCCCAAACCGGAGGACACCACCTCCGCCGTCGAGGAGACCTCCGAGGAAGCCGAGGAGACCTCCGAGGAACCGAGCGCGGAGGAGGAGACCTCCGAGGGCGAATCGGTGTACCGCGTCCCGGCCGAAGGCGAGTGCATCGAGAACAACCCCGAGGGCTTCTACGTCGTCGACTGCGCGAACGACGCCGCCTACTGGGAGGTCCTCAAGGTCGTCCAGAGCCCCGAGGACCCCGAGCCGACCGACCCGGCCCACTCCGTCGCGGCCGCCGACGCCTGCGAGGGCACCGGCAACACGAACTACTACTACACGGACACCGCGATCGCCGCGGGCCGCGAATGGGACCCCGAGATCGACTCGATCACCGCGGTCTACTGCGTCAAGGAAGTCTAGAAGCACGCAAAAAGCCTGCACCGCATCGAGACTGGACGGGCATGCCGTATCGCGGGATACGATCGGTCCATGCCCGTCACCATGACCGAACTCGACCGGTTCGAGGCCTCCAGGCCCCGCCTGGAGGCCATCGCCTACCGCCTCCTCGGCTCGGCGGGCGAGGCCGAGGACGCCGTACAGGAGGTCTTCCTGCGCTGGCAGGCCACCGACCGCGAGCGCATCGAGGTGCCCGAGGCGTGGCTGACGAAGGTGCTCACCAACCTGTGCCTCAACCAGCTCACGTCGGCGCGCTCCCGGCGCGAGACCTATGTGGGTGAATGGCTGCCCGAGCCCCTGTTCGCGGGCGACCCGATGCTCGGCCCGGCCGACACCGCCGAGCAGCGCGAGTCGGTGTCGTTCGCGATGCTCACGCTCATGGAGCGGCTGACCCCGGTCGAGCGCGGCGTGTACGTGCTGCGAGAGGCCTTCGACTACCCGCACCGCGAGATCGCCGAGTTCCTGGAGATCACCGAGGCCTCCAGCCAGCAGATCTTCCACCGCGCCAAGAAGCACCTCGCCGACGGCAAGCCGCGCAAGGAGATCGACGAGGCCGACGCACGGCGCATCGTCGAGGAGTTCCTGGCCGCCGCCACCGGCGGGTCGGTCGCGCCGCTCCTGCAGCTGCTCACCGAGAACGCCTACGCGATGGGCGACGGCGGCGGGAAGATCCCGGCGCGCACCAAGCCGTACACGGGCGCGACCGCGGTCGCGAAGTTCCTGTGGGGCCTGTTCCGGCCCGCCGAGGCCAAGCGCCGAATCCTCGGCGGCTCGCCGGAGGTGTACGCGTGGGTCGCGAACGGCGAGCCCGCGGCGGTCGCGGTCCTCGACGGCCGCGTCGTCGGCGTCATGTGCCTGGAGGTCGGCGAGGACGGCATCGCGGCGTTCCGCAACCAGGTCAACCCCGACAAGCTCCAGCGCGCGACGGACCAGTGGAACAGCGTCGACCACGGCGAACCGCTGCTGGTCACGGCCTTCTAAAGCTATGTGACCCACTTCACCTCTATTTCCTGTCAGGGATCGCGGGGCCGCCCGGTTCAAGTGGCGAACCCGAATCAGACAGGAGCAAGACCATGCAGCACCGCATCATCGTCCTCGGCGCCGGCTACACCGGTGCCAGCGCCGCCGGCCGTCTCGCCCGGAAGGTCAGCACCGAGGACGTCAGCATCACCCTCGTCAACGCCGAGCCCGACTTCGTCGAGCGGGTCCGCATGCACCAGGTGACCGCCGGGCAGGACCTCAAGCCGCGCCCGCTCGCGAACATGCTGGCGGGCACCGGGGTCGAGCTGCGGCTCGCCAAGGTCGCCGCCGTGGACGCCGACCGCAAGACCGTGGCGGTCGTCGACGCGGACGGCGCCGCCGAGCTCCGGTACGACACGCTCGTGTACGCCCTCGGCAGCGGCTGGAACGACATGGGCGTCCCCGGCACGGCCGAGCACGCCTACGAGATCGCGAGCCGCCCCGGTGCGCTGAAGGCCCGGGAGCGCTTGGCGCGCATGGACGCCGGTCAGTCGGTCGTCATCGTCGGCGGCGGCCTCACGGGCGTCGAGGCGGTCACCGAGATCGCCGAGGCCCGGCCGGACCTGGACGTCGCGATCGCCGTCCGCAGCGGCTTCGGCGACTGGCTCACCCCGCGAGCCGCCGCGCACCTGCGCAAGGTCGCCGCGAAGCTCGGCATCCACGTCCATGAGCACGCCGGGGTCACGGGCGTCCGGGCCGACGCGGTCGAGACGGAGGCGGGGACGATTCCCTCGGCGCTGACGATCTGGACCACCGGTTTCGCGGTGCACCCGATCGCCGCCGCGACCACGATGGAGGTCACCGAGCGGGGCCAGATCGTCGTGGACGGCGACATGCGCTCGGTCTCGCACCCGGACGTGTACGCCGTCGGCGACGCGGGGTTCGCGATGAGCGATGTCGGCAAGCCGCTGCGCATGTCGTGCGCCTCGGGCATCCCGATGGCCTGGATCGCCGCCGACGCGATCGCCGCCGAACTCACCGGCGCCAAGCCCGCCAAGGTCCCGCTCGCCTACGCCCAGCAGTGCATCTCGCTGGGCCGCAAGGAGGGCCTGATCCAGTTCGTGACCGCCGACGACAAAGCCAAGACCAGCTTCCTGAGCGGCCGCACCGCCGCCCTCTACAAGGAGTTCATCTGCAAGGGCGCCGCCTGGGGCACCGCCAACCCGACCCTCGGCATCCCCCAGCGCCGCAAGCGCATCGCCCAACCCGCCGCGGCCAAGGGCACGAACATCAAAGCCCTCGCCTAACCCCTGCAACGACTTCACCTCTGCCGCCTTCTCGCGACAGAGGTGAAGTCCGTCTCTAACGAGAAAATGACAAAGGTTACGCGTTTTGTCACCGTCCGGGTGATTCGTAGCCTCGTATGGGTGACCACACACGTACACGACACACCATTGAAGCTGTGCCGAGAGAAACCGGGCCTCGCGGTGGAACTCGCCGGCGACATCCTCAGCCTCCCGATCCCCGATCACGATGCGGTACTGCCGTACTCCGAGTCCGGCACCGACCCCGAGATCCGAGACCTCAATGCCGACAACGTGGTCGTCTGTCGAAAAGGCAATCAGTACCGACTCGGCATCGTCATCGAGGTCCAGCGCGAGAAGGACAAGCGCAAGCTGTTCTCGTGGCCCGCGTACCAGGTGAACTTCCGCCACCGCATCAAAGCACCGGTGGTGCTGATCGTGATCTGCCCGAATCCCGCGGTGGCCGCGTGGGCGGCCGAGCCGATCGAGACCGGTCAGCCCGGAAGCGCCTTCCAAATGCAGGTGCTCAGCCCCGCCAACTACCCCAAGCTCTTCCAGAACTCGGAGACCGGGGAATTCGCCGAGCAGATGGTGCTGGGGACCCTGATCCACGAGCACTCGGACGACATCGAACGACTCCTCATCGCCGCCGAAGCGGAACTCGCGCCGCGCTCGGAAGAAACCGCCAAACGATACACTGAGTACATGTTGGGGCAGCTCAGCGAGCGCCCCCGCACGATCCTGGAGGCCCTGATGCAGCAAGAAACGTACCCGTACCAGAGCAAGCTCCTCGCCGACCGCGAAGCCCGAGGTGAAGCCCGAGGCAAGATCGAAGGTAGGGCTGAAGCCCTGCTCGGTTTCATCGAAGCGCGCGGGTTGACGATCACCGAGAACCAGCGCCGGAAGATCGAATCCTGCCAGGACCCTGCCAAGATCCAGCTCTGGGTGAAGCGCTCTCCGACCGCGCCGTCCGTCGCCGACATCATCAGCTAGCGATCCGAACGTGAGGCGGGCGTCCGGTGGGCGCCCGCTTCGGTTTTAGCAAAGGACCCCGGCATCGATGGAGACCGCCGCAGCGGAGGTGTTCGAGGCTTGCCGGCCTCGGTTGCTGGCTGTCGCGTACCGGTTGGTCGGGTCGGCGGCCGATGCCGAGGATGCGGTGCAGGACGCGTACTTGCGGTGGCAGGGGGCCGATCGCGGGGGCATCGCGGTGCCGGAGGCGTGGCTGACCAGGGTGGTCGCGAACCTGTGCATGGACCGGTTGGGGTCGGCGCCGGCGCGGCGTGAGCGGGGGTTCGAGCGGTTGCCGGAGCCGGTGTTCGACGCCGACCCGGTGCTCGGGCCCGCCGAGAGCGCTGAGCAGCGCGAATCGGTGTCGCTGGCGGTCCTGCGGCTCATGGAGCGGCTGACGCCGCCTGAACGGGCGGTCTATGTGCTGCGGGAGGCGTTCGGCTACTCGCACAAGGAGATCGCCGAGATGCTCGACGTCTCGGAGGCCGCGAGCCAGCAGCATCTCCACCGGGCCAAGGCGCGCGTGGGCGGGGCGCCGCGGAAAGCGGCGAGCCGGGACGACGCGAGACGCGTGGTCGAGGCGTTCCTCGCCGCTGCCGCGACCGGGCGCACCGAGCCGCTCGTCGCGCTGCTCGCCGACGACGCGACCGCAGTGTCCGACACCGCCGGGCTGCTCCTGGAGCCGATCCGGTACCTGGGTGCGGCGGCGGTGGCCGCGTACCTGCGGGCCGCGTACAAACCGACGCCCGCCAAGCACCGGCTCGTCGGCGGCGTGCCCGCGATCTACGCGGAGCTCGTCAGCGGCGTCCCGGCGGCGGTCGCGGTCATCGGCGGGAAGGTCGTCGGCGTCATGACCATCGAGCTCGACGAGGACGGCCGGATCGGGGCACTGCACAGCTACGCCGCCCCCGATCGCCTTGCGCGCCTGAGCGAGCAGTGGGCGGCCCGGTCCCACGGCGAACCGCTGCTCGCCGCCTGGTGAACCTGTGAGGCCGCTCTCGTCCGGCCTCCTGCTGTCAGGAACTCCCCCGCCTCCTTCGTCTAGTCGCATCACCGACAGCGAAGGAGCACCGACATGCCGCACCGCATCGTCATCCTCGGAGCCGGGTACGCCGGCCTGACCGCCGCCCGCAGGCTCGGCACCCTGCTGCGCGGCGCGGACGCCGAGATCGTGCTGGTCAACGACCGCACCGATTTCGTCGAACGCCTGCGCCTGCACCAGGTCGCCGCCGGGCAGGACCTCCCCCGGTACGAGCTGACCGGCCTGCTCGACGGGTCCGGCGTCCGGTTCCACTGCGCGCGGGTCGAGACCGTGGACGCCGACGCCCGCACGGTCGTCGCCGACGGCGAACCGCTTTCCTATGACTCGCTCGTCTACGCCCTGGGCAGCAGCAGCGCCCCGCTCCCCGGCGAGGCGCACGCCTGGAACGCGGCCTCGGCCGTCAGCGCGACGCGCCTGCGCGGCAGGCTGACCTGGGCTACGCCAGGCGAACGCGTCCTCGTCGTCGGCGGCGGCCTCACGGGACTCGAAGTCGCCTCGGAGATCGCCGAAGCGCGGCCGGACCTGGACATGGCGCTGGCGACCTCGGGCGGGCTCGGCAGCTGGCTCGTCCCCGGGGCAAGGGCGCACCTGCGCCGGGGCTTGGAACGCCTGGGTGTGAGTGTGCGCGAAGGCGTCAGGGTCAACCGCTTCACTGCGGATGGCGCGATCGCCGAGGACGGCACGGTCCTGGAGGCCGATGTCGCGATCGGCGCGATCGGCTTCGCGCCCAACCCGGTCGCGGCGGCCTCGGGCCTCGGCGTGGACGCGGGCGGGCAGGTGGTCGTGGACGCGGCGATGCGCTCGGTCTCGCACCCCGAGGTGTTCGCGGTCGGGGACGCGGCGCTCGCGACGGGGCCGGGCGGGCGCCCGCTGCGGATGTCGTGCTCGTCGGGGATGCCGACGGGCTGGCTCGCCGCCGGGCACCTCGCGGCCGGGATCGCCGGGCGCCGCCCGCCGACGTTGCGAGTGCGGTACTTCCACCAGACGATCAGCCTCGGCCGCCGGGACGCGGTGGTGCAGTTCGTGACCGCTGCGGACCAGCCCAGGCGCGGGTACTTGACCGGCCGGGCCGCCGCGGGCTACAAGGAGGCGCTGTGCCGGATCGCGGTGTGGAGCTTCGCGCACGACCTGCCCGCGGGCAGGCCCGAACGAGTCACTTTGGCGGCGTAGCGGAACGGGCGCCCTCAAGACAGAGGGCGCCCGTTCCGTCTCGCTAGGCGGTGACGATGTTCGGGTGCAGGTCCTCGGCCGGGGGGTTCCAGGCGTCGACGTCCACGGTGACCTGGTCGCCGGAGCGGATGTCCTTGATCTGGGCGCCTTCGTCGTTCGTGAAGAGGACGAACGGGATGCCGCGCTTGTCGGCGAACTTGATCTGCTTGCCGAACTTCGCGGCCGAAGGCGAGACCTGGGTCGGGATGCCGCGCTTGCGAAGCCGCTGGGCGAGGCCGTTGGCGGCGGAGCGCTCGTCCTCGTTGGCGAGGGCGACGAGCACGCAGGTGGGGACCTCGCGGTCGGCGGTGAGCGTGCCCGCGTTGAGGAGCGGGACGAGCAGGCGCGAGACGCCGATCGAAAGGCCCACACCGGGGTACGTGTTCTTGCCGTCGGAGGCGAGGGTGTCGTACCGCCCGCCGGAGCACACCGAGCCGAGGTGCTCCTGGCCTTCGATGAAGACCTCGTAGACCGTGCCGGTGTAGTAGTCGAGGCCGCGTGCGATCTTCATGTCCGCGACGACGAAGCCGGGGGCCTCCTTCGCGGCGGCCTCCACGACGGCGGCGAGCTCGCTCAGGCCCTCGTCGAGGAGCGGGTCGGTGACCCCGAGCGCGCGGATCTCCTCGACGAAGGACGTGTCCTCGGCGCGGATCGAGGCGAGCCTGAGGCAGGCCTCGGCCTGCTCGGGGGTGGCGTCCACGCGGTCGATGAGGAGCTTCGCGGTCGCGTCGTGCCCGATCTTGTCGAGCTTGTCGATGATCCGCAGCGCCTCTTCAGTGTCGGCGATGCCGAGGCCCTGGTAGAAGCCCTGGGAGAGCTTGCGGTTGTTGACGTGCATGCGCACCTTGGGCAGCGGGAGGCCGCGCAGGGCGTCGTTGATGACGAGCGGCAGTTCGACCTCGTAGTGGGCGGGCAGCTCGCCGACGTCCACGATGTCGATGTCGGCCTGCCAGAACTCGCGGAAACGGCCCTGCTGGGGGCGCTCGCCGCGCCAGACCGGCTGGATCTGGTAGCGGCGGAACGGGAAGTTGAGCTTCCCGGCGTTCTCCAGGACGTAGCGCGCGAAGGGCACCGTGAGGTCGAAGTGCAGGCCCAGGCCGACGTCGCCCTCGTCGCCTTCGGACTGGAGGCGGCTCAGGACGTACACCTCTTTCGAGGTCTCGCCCTTGCGCAGCAGCTGGTCCATGGGTTCGACGGCGCGGGTCTGGAGGTTCGCGAAGCCGTGGAGTTCGAAGGCGCGGCGGAGGTGGTCGACGACCTGCTGCTCGACGATCCGCTGCCGGGGCAGCAGTTCGGGGAACCCCGAGAGCGGCTGGGGTCGTGACATGGCGGTCTCCTAGCGTTGTTCGTTGAGAAAGAGTGCGGCGCGGCAGTGCGCGGCTAATGCTGCGCGGCGCGCTTGAGGTACGGGTTGCGGACGCGTTCGACCGCGATGGTGGTGCTGGGGCCGTGCCCGGGCAGGACGATCGTCGCGTCGTCGAGCGGGAGGACCTTGTCGCGCAAGGTGTCCTGCATGGCCGCGTCGCTGCCGCCGGGCAGGTCGGTGCGGCCGATCGCGCCGCGGAAGAGCACGTCGCCCGTGAGCGTGTACAGGCCCTCTGCGTCGGCGGTGTGGAACATGGCCGACCCGGCGGTGTGGCCGGGCGCGTGGTCGACGGTGAAGCGCATCCCGGCGAGGTCGAAGACCCCGCCGTCGGCGAGGGCCACGATCTCGTCGGGTTCGGTCCATTCGAGGCCGGTACCCACGAGCGACATCATGTTCGCGCTGAATCCCCTGGCCGGGTCTTCGAGGAGGTGCCGGTCGTCGGTGTGGATGTAGGCGGGGATGTCGCTCGCGCCGCATACCGGGGACACGGAGAAGGTGTGGTCGAGGTGCCCGTGCGTGAGGACCACGGCGACGGGCTTGAGGCCGCGCTCGCTGAGCAGGTCGTCCAGGCGGGGCGCGATGCCGATGCCCGGGTCCACGACCACGCACTCGGATGCGGGACCGGCCGACAGCACGTAGCAGTTCGTGCCGAACGCATCCGCCACCAGCGTCTCGATGAGCAACCGCTCCCCCTCCCTTCGCCGGGTCAGGATACACCGGGCATCCTGCGGTGACGCGTCTGACTTGTCCCGGCTAAACTGCGGAACTCGTAACCCCTGAAATGGCGGTGTGCGGCCTTACGGTTCGCAGGCACCGCCGAGACCGGCAGTCGTAGGAGGCCAGGTGCCCGCCAAGTCCAAGCACATGGAGCAGCGCAAGCAGCGCATCGCGAACGCGAAGAAGAACGCGCGGCTCGCGGACAGGCTGCGCCGCCGCAGGCAGCTCCAGGCGTTGGGCGGACTCCTCGCGATCGCCGCGGTGCTGACCCTCGTCTACCTGTGGCAGTCGGGGTCCTGGTTCTTCGGGGACGACGAGCCCGCGGCCGAGGAGACCCCTACCTCGGAGGTCACCGAGACCGTCCCGGCCGACCCCAGTGCCACCGACCCGAGCGCGGAGGCGACCTCCGAAGCCCCCGCCGAGTCCCCCTCCGAAACGACCGAGTAAGTACCCCCGAACGCGCGACGAAGGAGATCGACGGTGGCGTCGAAACAAGCCCAGCGCCTGGCCGCCCGGCAGCAGCTGCAGGACAGGATGGCCGCCAAGGCCGAGCGTGAGCAGCACAAGCGCAAGAACGGCTGGATCGTCGGCGTCGTGGGCGGCGCCCTCGTCCTGGTCGCCGCCGCGATCGTGGTCACTGTGAACCTCAGCAAGGACGACGGGGACGACGCCGGCGCGCTCAGCGGCGACATGGCGTCGCTCGTCGAGGACGCCAAGGCCGCCTCGACCCGCTGCGACGGGATCGAGCCCAGCGGCGAGGGCGCCCTGGGCACCGCCACCGAAGGCATCACGGACGGCCAGCCCGCCCAGGACGTCTACCTCGAGTGCGTCCAGATGAGCACCCCGGACGCCACCGCGACCGAGGACTGCATGTACACCTCCGCGGACGGCACCAGCCCGACCCCGGCGGCCACCGAGCCCGCCGCGGGCAAGCAGGTGATGACGATCGTGACCAACCTGGGCACGATCACCGCGGAGATCGACACCGCGGAAGCCCCGTGCACCGCCGGTTCCTTCACGCACCTCGCCCAGGACGGCTACTTCGACAACCAGCAGTGCCACCGCCTGGTCATCGACGGCATCTGGGTCCTCCAGTGCGGCGACCCCGACGCGCGCGCCGCGATCGAGGCCGGGACCCCCGAGATGGCGGGCCAGGGCTCCCCGGGCTACTCGTACGGCGAGGAGAACCTGCCGGTCGATGCCGCGGCGAACTACCCGGCCGGGACCATCGCGATGGCCAACGCCGGAGCGGGTACCACGGGCAGCCAGTTCTTCATCGTGTACCAGGACACGCAGCTGCCGCCGGACTACACGATCCTCGGCCAGGTGACCGAGGGCCTCGACCTCGTCGAGCAGGTCGCCGCGGCCGGAGCCGTGGAAGTGGTCGTCCCGGGCATGTAGCACGACGGGTGGGTCCGCCTCCGGGCATCGGTGGCGGATCACACCACCCCTCGCGGTTAGGATTGATGTCGACGCTTTGTTGAACATTTGCGAAGCTGTGCCGTGCTGACACCGAGGAGGCGTGCGTGGTGACCGAACGAGCCGCGTCCGGCAAGTCACCTGACGCCGCGCCGACCTCCGGCGGCCCCATCGGGCCCCCCACCGGGAGGCGGATGCGGGCCCGCCTGGCGCGCTTCAACGCGCCCTGGCAGTCCTCGCAGCTTCCCGAGGTCCTCGAACCGCTGGTGGCCGCCCACCGGGCCGCGCACCCGCGCGCCGACGTGCGGCTGCTCCAGCAGGCGTACACGCGGGCCGAGGAGCTGCACAACGGGCAGTTCCGCAAGTCCGGCGACCCGTACATCACGCACCCGCTCGCGGTCGCCTCGATCCTCGCCGAGCTCGGCATGGACACGAACACGCTCGTGGCCGCGCTCCTGCACGACACGGTCGAGGACACCGACTACCAGCTCGAGGAGCTCTCCGAGGAGTTCGGCGGCGAGGTCGCCCTGCTCGTCGACGGCGTCACCAAGCTCGACAAGGTCAAGCTCGGCGACGCGGCGAAGGCCGAGACGATCCGCAAGATGGTCGTGGCGATGGCCAAGGACCCGCGCGTGCTCGTCATCAAGCTCGCCGACCGCCTCCACAACATGCGGACCCTGACGTTCCTGCCGCCCGAGAAGCAGGAGCAGAAGGCCCGCGAGACCCTGGAGATCCTCGCCCCGCTCGCCCACCGCCTGGGCATGAACACCATCAAGTGGGAGCTGGAGGACCTGTCCTTCGCGACGCTCTACAAGAAGCGCTACTCGGAGATCGCGCGCCTGGTCTCGGAGCACTCCCCGCAGCGGGAGATGCTGCTGCAGCAGGTCATCGCGCAGGTCAAGGACCACCTGAAGAACTCGCGCATCAAGGCCGAGGTCTCCGGGCGCCCGAAGCACCTGTACTCGATCTACCAGAAGATGATCGTCCGCGGCCGCGACTTCAACGACATCTACGACCTGGTGGGCCTGCGCATCCATGTCGAGAGCGAACGGGACTGCTACGCGGCCCTCGGTGTGATCCACGCGAACTGGCAGCCGGTGCCAGGGCGCTTCAAGGACTACATCGCGATGCCGAAGTTCAACATGTACCAGTCGCTGCACACCACGGTGATCGGCCCGAACGGCAAGCCCGTCGAGATCCAGATCCGCACGTGGGCGATGCACCGCACCGCCGAGTACGGCATCGCCGCGCACTGGAAGTACAAGGAGACCAAGAACTCCACGGTGGCCGGTCCCCCGGCCCACATCGACGACATGGCCTGGCTGCGCCAGCTCCTGGACTGGCAGCGCGAGGCCGCCGACCCGTCCGAGTTCCTCGACGCGCTCCGCTTCGACCTCGCCTCCTCCGAGTCGTACGTGTTCACGCCGAAGGGCGACGTGATCGCCCTCCCGGCGGGCTCGACCCCGGTGGACTTCGCGTACGCCGTGCACACCGAGGTCGGCAACCGCTGCATCGGCGCGCAGGTCAACGGCAAGATCGTGCCGCTGGAGTCGACGCTGTCGAACGGCGACGTCGTCGAGGTCTTCACCTCGAACTCCCAGGACGCCTCCCCCAGCGAGGACTGGCTGGGCTTCGTCAAGAGCCCGCGCGCCCGCACCAAGATCAAGCAGCACTTCAAGCGCGAGCGCCGCGAAGAGGCCATCGAACTGGGCAAGGACGAGCTGACGCGGGCCATGCGCAAGCGGCGGCTCCCGCTGCAGCGCATGCTCACCCACGACAACCTCACGTCCCTCGCGAAGGACCTGAACCTCAAGGACGTCGAGGCGCTGTACGCGGCCCTCGGGGAGCACCACGTCTCCCCCACGCAGGTCGTGCAGAAGCTCCTCGACGTGCAGGGCGGGGCCGAGGGCGCCGCCGAGGACATGGCCGAGGCGACCGCGCCGACGCAGCCCGCGCGGATCGTGCCCGAGGCGCACGGCGACATCCACGCCGCCGTCACCGTGGCGGGCATGGAGGAGGGCGAGATGCCGGTGCGCCTCGCCCACTGCTGCAACCCGATCCCGGGCGACCCGATCATCGGCTTCGCCACGCGGTACCACGTGATCTCGGTGCACCGCAGGGACTGCGAGAACGCCGAGGAGCGCATCGAGCTGCAGCCCGACCGCGTGCTCGAAGTGCACTGGTCCCACGAGGACGACCAGGCCACGTTCATCGCCACCGTGCAGGTCGAGGCGCTCGACCGGCACCGGCTGCTGGCCGACGTCACGCAGGTCCTGTCCGTCGAGCGGGTCTCGATCCTCTCGGCCACCGTGACGACCACCCGCGACCGGGTCGCGTTGTCGCGCTTCACGTTCGAGATGGCGAACCCGGAGCACCTGGACCACATCATCAAGGTCATCCGCAAGGTCGACGGCGTGTACGACGCCTACCGCCTCACGGGTGCCGAGCGTTCCTGAACCTGAGAAGGACCACCGTTGACGGATCTCTCCGCCTTCACCGAGGACGAACTCTCGCTTGTAACCGAGGCCCCCGGCGCGGTCTTGAAGGGCGCCATCGCCGCTGACGGCTCCACCAACGCCCTCGCGTTCCTCAAGGAGGTCACGGCCGGGGCCAAGGTCTTCAAGGACGCCCAGCGCGACGGGAACGCCTTCGTCAAGGCCGTCGCGCTCGCCATCCGCGAGCGCACCGACCCCGAGGCCGAGGACCGCGACGTCCCCTTCGCCGACGGCGCGATGGCCCTGGCCCTCAAGCAGTCCGGCGAAGCGATGGCGCTCCTGCGCGAGAAGGCCGACGAATCCGACGCCGACGCCTACGGCGCCTGGCTCATCACCCTCGCCACCCGCGTCGCCGAAGCCTCCAAGTCCAAATCAGGCGGCTTCTTCAGCAGGAAGGTCGCCGTCACCGAAGCCGAACAGGGCTTCATCGACGACCTCACCCAACTCACCACCCGCTAGACCGCGGGCGCGTCCCAGTCGATGGCGTGGGCGTACTGCCAGGCCATCTTCTCAGGGGTCGTGAAGCGCTCCATGAAGAACGGCATGAGCGCGTCCCGGAAGCGCGACGCGACCGGGCCGGCGGCCTTGGACTGGTTGGTGCGGGCCGCGGTGGCGATCACGCGTTCGACGCGGTCGCGGCGGGCGTGCTCGTAGGCCTTGAACGCCTGCGGGACGGGCAGGTCGCGCAGGCAGCGGGCCAGTTCCACGGCCGATTCGGCCGCGAGGCTCGCGCCCTGGCCTGAGGAGGGCGAGGTGGCGTGCGCGGCGTCGCCGATGAGCGCGATCCGGCCCTTGGACCAGACGGGGACGTGCGGCAGGTCCTCCAACGGTGAGGCCGGGATGAAGGACTCGGGCGTCACGTGGTCGAGGATCTGGAGCGCCGCACTGTTGTCGTCGGCGAACAGCCTGCGCATCAACGCGATCCACTGCTCGAACGAGGTGTCGCGTAGCTGGTCGCGGGTGAAGGTCTTGAACGGCAGGTTCGCGAACCAGCCGGTGCGCTCGCCGTCCGAGACGTGCCCGAAGAAGGCCTTGCGGCCGAAGACCATGTGGAAGGACCCGCCGGTGTCGCTGACGCCGAGCGGGTTGTCGGCGAAGCCGCCGAGGCCGATGAGGCCCGTGTAGCGCGGCTTCGGCGCGGCCGGGTCGATGAGGCCGCGCACTGTGGAGCGGATGCCGTCGCAGCCGATCAGGAGGTCCGCCTCGTGCGTGGTGTGGTCGTCGAACTGGGCGATGACGCTGTGACCGGTGTCGACCGCGTCCACGAAGCGCTTGCCGTACACGATCGGGATGCCGGAGGCGGCCGCGTGCCCCTGCAGCAGCTCGGCCATGCGGCCGCGCGGGATCGTCGTGTTCGTCGGCAGGTCGGTGGCGGACTCGACGGTGCCGAGGACCTTGCCCGAGCCGGAGTGGATGATCATGCGCGGCGTCGGGATGCCCTCGTCGGTCAGGACCCGGTCGGCGCCGACCACGCGCAGCGCGTTCAGGCCGTTCGCGGCGAGCCCCAGCGGCCCGCCCTTGGAGCCCGTGCCGGGCCGGTAGGCCTCGAACACGGTGGCCTCGATACCGGCCTTGCGCAGGGCCAGGGCGGCCACGGGGCCGCCTACGCCGCCGCCGATGACGATCGCGGTGCGGGCCCGCGCGGTGGGTTCCATGTCGTTCATGGTCTGACCGTAAGGCGCAACCGGCCCGTCCGGCGTCATCCTCCAGTAGCGTTCGGGGATCGACCTGGGATGTAGTCCGAAACCCGGCGGGGCCCCCGGACCGCCCCTATAGTGAAACCGACTCACGTAGGGAGGGGTTCATCGTGGGGATGCAGGACAAGTTCAACGAGGCCAAGGACAAGCTCTCGGAGAACGCAGGCGACATGAAGGACAAGGCCGAGGATCTGTACAACAAGGCCAAGGAATCGCCCATCGGCGATAAGATGGACGAATACGCCGACAAGGCGAAAGACATGGCGCAAGACGCCCTGGGCAAGATGAAGGGCGACAAGGGCGCCTGACGCCCGGCACCATGTCGTAGCGGCCCCGCGCCGCCGGCTCACGAGGAGCCAACCAGCGCGAAGGGGGGGGGGGGGGGGGGGGGGGGGGGGGGGGGGGGTAGGTTTTGGTTTGGTTTGGTGTGGTTTCTTTTTTTTTTTTTTCTTTGTCGTTT
>NZ_JBVJHZ010000054.1:0-31290 GCF_055586545.1 Glycomyces sp. NPDC050141
CAGAACCCACCCCCCCTCCCCCCCCCCTCCCCCCCCAACGCCCTTTCTCCCCTCTCCCGGGGTGGGGGGGCGCGAGGGAACCCGGGACCCCCCGCCCCCCTCCCCCCCCCCCCCCCCGGTACTCCACACCTCTTAGTTTTCGAACAGGTCCGAGATGATCCCGGTGAGCTCGCCGAGGACGTCCCCGTCCTCGGTCTCGCTGGTCGGCTCGCCCGTGGTCGCCGGGTCGCTTGCGCCGCCCGTGGCCGGGTCCGTCTGCGGGTCCGAGGCCCCGCCGGTCGAGTCGGTGCCCGCGGTGGGCTCGGCCTCGCCTTCGGCGTCCCCGGTGGCCTCGCCGCTGCCGGTCTCCGCCGCGCCGGTCTCGGTGCTGTCGGAGCCGTTCGGCTCGGCCGGGGCCGTCGCATCGACGGCGTCCTTCACGCACGAGCCCGGGATCGGACCGAGCTCGTCGGTCTCGCCTCCGGCCTCGGTGCAGTCCAGCGCGCCGCGCAGCTCCACCGACCGGACCGCCGCGGCCTCGAGCACCGCGACCAGTTCTTCTCCGGCCTCCAGCGCCTCGCCGTCGAGGTCGGCCACGAGGTCTTCGAGGACCCAGCGGTGCTCGTTGGTGAACAGGTCCACGTAGTCGAGCGGGACGGGGTCGCCGCTCTCGACGGCGAGCTCGCCGAGGAGAGCAGTGCCGCTCCGCAGTTCGCTGGTCGCGTCGCCCAGCGCAATCGCCACCGCGGCGTCGTCGCCGACGACCTCGGAGGCCTCCTGGATGCGCGTACGCGCGAACTCCAGGTACAGCTGCGCCCGGCCGAGGTCGTTGCCGGCCAAGGCCAGCTGCGCGCGCTCGGTGGAGCGCTTGACGCCGTACAGCGTCTCGCCCGGCAGCGCGTCGCCCGAGGCCGCAGAGACCCCGGAGACGGCGACGGTGCCGGTGAGCAGGGCCGCGACGATCGCGAGGCGGCGCCCGCCGCGCGGGCGGCGCGGGAACATGTCGTCGAGCACCGGGGCGCGCTTGGACTCGGGCACGGCGGCGCTGGCGCGGGCGCGGGCGGTGACGCCGATGCCCTCGTCGGCCGCGACGGCCATGAGCCGCCGCCTGGTGGCGTCCTGCCAGTGCTGCGATGGCCGACTCGCGGCCATGAGCTGCTCGCTGAGGCCGCCGAGTCTCTCGGTGACGCCGACGAGCTCGGCGAACGCTTCTGCCGCATCTGTGTGCACTGACGCGGCCGTGGTGTCAGCGCTGCGCTGGTGAGGGAGGGAGGGTTCCTCGGAGTCAAGCAGCCGTGCGAATTCCTCCGCGCGGCGGCGCTCCATAGGGTTCAAAGTCACCGGGCACACCCCCTCTCACTGCATCGATCCTGCTCCTGTACTGAGAACAACGCACGAGTAGCCCCTGAGGTTACGGTTCGCCGAGAACCTTGCGACGCGGACCACTTTGTCCGCCTCGCGGCGCGGTTGCACGGCGGCATAGGGCCGGTGTACGGCCCTGACCTGGCAGTGTCGGTCCTACCGGGAAATCTCCGGTGGATCGGTGATGACGGGTTCGCGGGTCGAATCCCGCGGAGACGGGTTTTTGTCGGGTTTCCGACAGCAGCCTGAGCCGTCGGAGGGTCGAGAGGGAAAGAAGGGATCGGAAACGCCTACCTCAACCTCGGAAGCCGTCCGGCAGCAGCCGCGCGAGGGTGCGCACGGCCCGGTACTGGAGGGCCTTGACCGCGCCTTCGTTCTTGCCCATGGTGCGGGCGGTCTCGGCGACGGTGAACCCCTGGAGGAACCGCAGGACGATGCACTCCTGCTGGTCGGGGTTGAGCTTCTTGACCGCGGTGAGGAGGGTGGCGTTGGTGAGCTTCTCCAGCGCGGCGGTCTCGGGGGAGGTGGTCGGGTCGGTCTCGGGGGAGTCGGTCCCCAGGACGTCGGGTTTGACGATCTCGAGCCGGTAGCGGCCCGACTTGAAGTGGTCGACGACCAGGTTCCGCGCGATCGTCACCAGCCAGGCCCCGAAGGCCCGGCCCTGCCAGCTGAAGCTGGAGATGCGCCGCAGGGCCCTGAGGAACGTCTCTGAGGCGAGGTCCTCGGCCAGCTGGGCGTTGTTCACGCGGAAGTAGATGTAGCGGTAGACCGTCTCGTTGTAGCGGTCGTAGATCTCGCCGAAGGCGCCCGGGTCGCCGTCCTGGGCGCGGGCCACGAGGTCGGCGACCTCGTCGCCGTCGACCTGGTCGGTGCTCGGGTCGTGGTGCTCGGGGCCGGCCGTCTCCGCGGCCCCGCCGGCGCCGCTGCCGGAGCGCACGTGGTGCTGCTCGGCGGTGCCGGTGTCGAGGCTCAGGACCGTCCAGACGGCCTGCTTGAGCCGCTCGAAGGTCGGGGCCGGCAGCCGCGTCAGGGTCTCGACGATGGCGCTGCCGTTCAGGTAAGGGGCGAAATCTGCAACGTGCATTGCGGTGTGACGGTTCGCGTAGGGCGACACCATTGCTGGTGCAATACCGGGCACTAGTGGCCTCCTCGTGTGAGGGGTCGGGCCGAGTCATGCGATCGGGTCCCGCAGGGACTGACCCGCCTGAGTCTAGAAATCAGGAAGCCCGCCGAGGCGGATTTGCTCTCGGCGTGTCGCGTTCGGTGACGGCTTGACTGCGGGCGATGTCGGCGTTCGCCCGGCGCACCGACGTACCCTTCTTCGCGGGGGCGGAATCCCACCATTACCTCCCCAAATGTTTGGAGGTCCGCGTTCGCGGACCGGTTCTGGCTCAATAGTGATCGAGGAATGACGGAGGGTGTCGCACAGATTGTGCGATCTTCTGTTTCGCGGAGGGAGCAGGGTGAACAGGCTGACGCTGCTGACTACAAGGGATTGCCATCTGTGCGGCGCCGCGCGCGCCGACCTCGACCGTGTCGCCCGGGCCGCCGGGCTGGACTGGACCGAGGTCGACATCGCCGACGACGCTGCGTTGGCACGCGAATACGGTGACCGGCTGCCCGTGGTGCTGCTCGACGGCCGCGAGCACAGCTACTGGGACGTCGACGTGCCGCGCCTCAAGCGCGACCTCGAGGCCTCCTCGAATTCGTGACGCGGTGCGCTTCGAAGGACGACACTCCGAAAAACCCTGATTTGCGGGCATTGACGGATTTTTAGGGCAAGATCACATCGAACGGCGGCTCGCCGGGAACAACCGGGCTTCGGTACAGCTGGGCTTCGCCCAGTGATACGGGGGTGTACCGCACCGGTCCCGCGAGCCGCCGAGTCGCGTCCGGCGCCGTTAGCGTCGCCTGTGCGAGCTCCCGCACGGTCCCTCTCCTAAGCTGGGTTGCGCGCCGGTGAACGGCGCGGAACTAGCGGACCTGGAGTTCCACCATTGACGACCACCGGCGAAGGCACCGACCACCGGGCCCCCAGCGGCCCTCCCGCGACGGCCGCTGACCTCCCGGCCGCGACGGTCAGGCGCCTGCCCGAGTACCTGCGGGCGCTCAGCTCGCTGGGCGAGTCCGGTGTCGAGACCGTCTCCTCCGAAACCCTCGCGGCCGCCACGGGCGTCAACTCCGCGATGCTCCGCAAGGACCTCTCCCAGCTCGGGGCCTCCGGGATGCGCGGCGTCGGCTACAACGTGGCCGCCCTCGCCGCCTACATCGCAGGTGTGCTCGGACTCACTAAAGACTCCCGCGTGGCCATCATCGGCCTGGGGCACTTGGGCCAAGCGCTGGCCCGATACCCCGGGTTCTCCGAAAGGGGCTTCGACATCGTTGGCCTCTTCGACGCCGACCCGGGCATCATTGGGAGGGACCTGGACGGGATCCGGGTGCGCGACGTGGCGCTCCTGACCGGCGCGGTACGTGACGAGGGCATCAACATAGGGGTCATCGCCACACCGGGCGCGGCCGCCCAACATGTGGCCGACCTACTCGTAGATGCTGGTGTCACAAGCATTCTCAACTTCGCGCCATGTGTGCTCGCCGTGCCGCAGGGCGTGGCGGTCCGCAAGGTCGACCTGGCCGTCGAGCTGCAGATCCTCTCCTTCCACGAACACCACAAGACGCTCGGGAATGTGAACGTCAAGAGACGGGACCGGTGAAGTGAACCTCCTGGTAGTCGGCATCTCGCACCGCAGTGCCGCGGTGGAGACCCTGGAACGGCTCGCGGTGGGCCCCGAGGCCGCCGCCGACCTCTCGCGCTCGCTGCTGCGCGGCGGCGAGGTCCGCGAGGCCGTGGTGCTCTCGACCTGCAACCGCGTCGAGGTGTACGCCACCGCCGCCACGTTCCACGGGGGCCTCTCCGCGATCGTCGACGAGCTCCACCGCGTGTGGGGCCTCGGCGAAGCGGAAGCTGAACTCGACTTCGCCTCCTGCGGGTACGTGCGCCACGGCGCCGACGCCGCCGCCCACGCCTTCCGCGTCGCCGCCGGACTCGACTCCATGGTCGCCGGCGAGCCCCAGATCCTCGGCCAGCTGCGCGACGCCTACGAGACCGCGCGCGAAGCCGACCAGGTCGGCCGCCACCTGCACGAACTCTTCCAGCAGGCCCTGCGCGTCGGGAAGCGCATCCACGCCGAGACCGACGTGGACGCCGCCGCGCCCTCGGTCGTCACCGCCGCCCTCGACCTCGCCGAGCGCGAGCTCGCCAAGGCCGGGTTCTTCGGCCTCGCCCAGGCCCGCGCCGCCGTCGTCGGCGCCGGGGCCATGGGCAGCCTCGCCACCGCGACCCTCGCCCGCTCCGGCGTCAGATCCCTCAAGGTCGCCAACCGCGACCGCGACAAGGCCGAGCGCCTCGCCGCCGTATGGGACGCCGAGACCGCCCCCTACGACGACCTCGCTTCCCTTGCGGCGCAAGTAGACCTGCTCGTGTGCGCGACCGCCTCCCCGGAGCCCGTGCTGCGCGCCGTGCACCTCGAAGGCCGCACGACGCCGCTCGTCGTGTGCGACCTCGCCCTGCCCAAGGACGTCGCCGAAGAGGTCTCCCGGCTCGAGGGCGTGCACGTCGTCGACATCGCCGAGATCCAGCGCGCCGACGCCGCCGGGGCCGCCGCCGACACCATCGCCGAGGTCGAGTCCCTGCTCGCCGAGGAGATCGCGGCCTACAACGAGGCCCTGCGCGCCGACGCCGTCACCCCCACCGTGGCCGCGCTGCGCTCGGCCGCCGCCGACATCGTCGAGGCCGAGCTCTCCCGTGTCGCCCGCCGCGGCGACTTCACCGACGACCAGCGCGCCGAGGTCGCCCGCACCGTCCACCGCGTCGTCCAGCGGCTCCTCCACGAGCCCACCGTGCGCGTGCGCGAACTCGCCGGTCAGCCCGGCGCGCCCGACTACGCCCGCGCCCTGCGCGACCTGTTCGCGCTCGACGCCGCCCAGGTCGCCGAACCGCAGACCGGCGACCTCGCGGACGCGCTCAAGATCAACCCCGTCGCGGCCGACGCGCCCGACGGGACCCTCGGCACTGCCCCTAAGCCGCCCGGAGCGCCTTCGCCGCACCGGCCTTAAGAAGGGAAAGCACCTGTGATCCGAGTCGGGACCAGGGGATCGAAGCTCGCGCTCGCGCAGAGCGGCATGATCGCGGACGAGATAGCGCGCCTCTCGGGGGAGCAGGTCGAGCTCGTCGAGATCAAGACCACAGGAGACGGCACGACGGTGCCCGTCGCCCAGCTCGGCGTGGGCGTCTTCGTCAACCAGCTGCGCGACGCGCTCGAACGCGGCGAGATCGACATCGCCGTCCACTCCTACAAGGACCTGCCCACGGCCCAGCCCGAGCACCTCGTCATCGCGGTGCCCCCGCGCGCCGACCCGCGCGACGTGCTCGTCGCCTCCGGCGGCCGCACCCTCTCCGACCTGGGCCCGGGCGCGAAGATCGGCACCGGCTCGCCCCGTCGCATCGCGCAGCTGAACGCCCTGGGGCGCGGCTTCGAGTGCGTGCCGATCCGCGGCAACATCGACACCCGCATCGGCCGCATCCACGAGGACCTCGATGGGGTGATCCTCGCCGCGGCGGGCATCGGCCGCATCGGACGCCAGGCGGAGATCACGGAATACCTGGACCCGCTAGTGATGCTTCCCGCCCCGGCGCAAGGGGCATTGGCGGTCGAATGCCGCAAAGCCGACATGACATCTGCGCGGATCTCAAGTAAGCTCAACGACCGGTACGCACAGGCCGCCGTCGCCGCCGAACGCGCACTTCTGCAACGACTCGAAGCCGGATGCAGCGCTCCCGTCGCCGCACTCGCCGATGTCGCCGAAGGCGCCTCACCGGACGAGGTCGACCTGTATCTGCGGGGGGCCGTCGGAGCTGTCGACGGTTCCGTCATCGAGCGGCTCTCGACCACCGCCGCTCTCCCCGACCTGGGCGATGCGGGCGCCGACGATCTGGCCGCCCGTGCCGCCGCCGTGGGGCGAGCGCTGGCCGACGACCTCCTCGAGGCCGGTGCCGAGCGACTATTGAAGTTAGACCCATGCTTGAGACGACTGTTGATGGAGAGAACATGACCAGTGCCCGTAAGCCGGTGGGCCGCGTACGTTTCGTCGGGACCGGCCCAGGCGACCCGGGACTGCTGACCAAGCGCGCCCTCGACGCGATCCGCGAGGCCGACCGGGTCTACTACGACCGTTCGCTCCCGCAGTCGCTCATCGAGACCGCCAAGGAGCTCAACGGCGACGACTCGAAGATCAAGCTCATCGAGTCCTCCCCGAGCGACCAGGGCAAGCTCATGGCCGCCGCCGCGCGCGAGGGCGAGAACATCGCCCGCCTCATCGTCGGTGACGCGTACCCGAACCGGCTCGCGAAGGCCGAGATCAAGGCCGCCAGCGCCGAGCAGGCCCGCTTCGAGGTCATCCCGGGCATGAGCCACGCGCAGGCCGTCGCCGTGTACGCGGGGATGCCCCCCGGGGAGATCCGCACGGTCATCGACATCGACGACATCGCCTCCATCGAGCCGCTCATGATCGCCGACGCGATCAAGCGCGGCAGCCTCACCGTCACCGCCGACGTCTCGGACCTCTCGTCCTTGCGCGACATCCTGCTCGCGGGCGGCGTCTCGGGCGAGACCGCCGTGGCCGTCACCGGTGACGCGACCGGCGAGACCGAGTACACCACCACGTCCTCTGTGGACACCTTCGTGGAGGCCGCCCTCGGCTACGCCGGGCAGGTCGTGCTCACCATCGGCCCCGGCGTCGACGACCGCCACGAGCTCGCCTGGTGGGAGGGCCGCCCGCTCTACGGCTGGAAGGTCCTCATCCCCCGCACCAAGGAGCAGGCCGGCATCATGTCCGAGCGCCTGCGCGCCTACGGCGCCATCCCGTGCGAGGTCCCGACCATCGCCGTCGAGCCGCCCCGCACGCCCGCCCAGATGGAGCGGGCCATCAAGGGCCTCGTCGACGGCCGCTACGCGTGGATCGTCTTCACCAGCCAGAACTCCGTGAAGGCCATCTGGGAGAAGTTCAAGGAGCACGGCCTCGACGCGCGCGCCTTCGGCGGCCTGCGCATCGCCTGCATCGGCGAGGCGACCGCGAACGCGGTGCGCGAGTTCGGCATCGAGCCCGAGCTCGTCCCCACCGGCCAGCAGTCCTCCGAGGGCCTCCTCGAGGTCTTCCCGCCGCACGACCCGATCCTCGACATGGTCGGCCGGGTCCTGCTGCCGCGCGCCGACATCGCCACCGAGACCCTCGTGTCGGGCCTGACCGAGCGCGGCTGGGAGGTCGACGACGTCACCGCCTACCGCACCGTGCGCGCCTCGCCGCCCGCCGCTGACATCCGCGACGCCATCAAGTCCGGCGGCTTCGACGCGGTACTCTTCACCTCGTCGTCCACTGTGCGCAACCTCGTCGGCATCGCCGGCAAGCCGCACCAGCGCACCGTCGTCGCGTGCATCGGCCCGGCCACCTCCGACACGGCCACCGAGTTCGGTCTGCGCGTGGACGCCAAGCCCGACAACGCCTCCGTGCCGGACCTCATCGAGGCCCTGGCCGAGTACGCCATGGAGCTCAAGCAGCGCCTGGCCGAGGGCCCGATCAAGACCCGCCGGGGCCAGAAGATCCAGGGCCCGACCGCCCTGAGGTTCCGCTAGTTACGTAAGGAAGTGGTCGCAGTGCCGAACAGTCCCGAGTTCCCGGTCATCCGCCCTCGGAGGCTGCGACGCACTGCGGCCCTTCGCCGTCTCGTGGCCGAAACGCGCGTCCATCCCGCGGACCTGGTCCTGCCGGTGTTCGTCAAGGAAGGCCTTACCGAACCTGTCGAGATCGCCTCGATGCCCGGCGTCCACCAGCACTCGGTGGACTCGGTGCGCAAGCTCGCGGTCGAGGCCGCGCGGGCCGGGATCGGCGGGCTCATGCCCTTCGGCATCCCGGCGGTGCGCGACGCGATCGGTTCTGCCGCAACCGATCCCGACGGCATCCTCAACGTCACGACGCGGGCGATCCGCGAGGAGATCGGCGACGAGCTCGTCGTCATCCCCGACCTGTGCCTCGACGAGTTCACCGACCACGGCCACTGCGGCGTGCTCCGCCCCGACGGCACTGTGGACAACGACGCCTCGCTCGTCCGCTACGGCGAGATGGGCCTGGCCCTGGCCGAAGCGGGCGCGGACCTGCTCGGCGCCTCCGGGATGATGGACGGCCAGATCGGCTATGTGCGTGCGGCCCTTGACGAAGCGGGCCACACCGACACGGGCCTGCTCGCCTACGCCGCGAAGTACGCCAGCGCCTTCTACGGCCCGTTCCGCGACGCGGTCGAGTCCCAGCTCCAGGGCGACCGCCGCACCTACCAGCAGGACAACGCGAACGTCACCGAAGCGCTCCACGAGATCGACCTCGACATCCAGCAGGGCGCCGACATCGTCATGGTCAAGCCCGCGCTCCCGTACCTCGACATCGTCAAGGCCGCCGCCGAGCGCAGCCCGGTTCCCGTTGCCGCGTACCACATCAGCGGCGAGTACGCCCAGATCGTCGCGGCGGCGGAGCGCGGCTGGATCGACCGCAACGCCGCCATCCTGGAGTCCCTGACCAGCATCAAACGAGCCGGAGCAGGCATCATCGCCACCTACGCAGCCCTAGAAGCAGCAGCCCTCCTCCGCTAGATGAAGTCATTTCGCCTTCATGGCTGCTAAAATGCAATCATGAGCGAAGGCAGTATGACCATCAGGCATATTCCGGACGAGTGGCGCGCGGAGCTCGCGGCCCGAGCGGCGCGCGAGCGCCGGTCGCTGCAGGAGTACATGCTCGGCCTCATCGAGACGACCGTGGCACATCCGCCGCTTGACGTCGTTATCGAACGAGCCCGCGAGCGGGCCCGGGTCTCTGGGGTGCACCTGTCCGTGGAGGAAGTCCTCGAGGCGCGGGATGCGGACCGCAGGTGAACGACGGGCAAGCCATCGTCGTAGACGCTTCTGCACTGCTCTTTCTCATGGTCGACGCCGCAGGGGTCGGGGAATGGGTTGCCGACGAGATTCGCGGCAAGCAGGTGTTCTCCTCCGAGATGGTGCACTACGAGGTGAGCAATCAGCTTCGTGTACACCAGCATCACAAGAAGATCGATGCCACGACAGCTAACTTGGCGTTTCAGGACCTGCTTGCCATGGACTTGCGGACCGAGCCGTTCTCGGTGCTCGCGAATCGCATCTGGGAGCTGCGCGGAAACGTTTCTGCCTACGACGCCTCGTATATCGCGCTGGCGGAGTGGCGCCGAATTCCGCTCCTGACCGCTGACATCAAGCTCGTGAACAGTCCTGGCCCTCGGTGCGAATTCATAACGCCCCCAACGGTTTAGTTCCGTAGCCGCTGTTCGGCAGCGATTTCGATAGCCGCCACCGCCGCCTCGCGTTCGATCAGGTCGCGGAGATACGCCTCAAGCGACTGCTGCTTCGCGGCGGCGCGAGATCGCAAGCGGGACAGCGTCTCGTCCGAGACGCCCGTGATGCGGAGTGTAGGCATGGCTCAATTATCGACGGTGCCCGAGCTGAAGCGCGGGTTCCCGGCGGTGGGGCGACCAGTCAGTCGAGGGCGGCGTTGATCATGACCGGTTCGGGGTGGAGGCGGATGCCGAAGGCGTTCTCTACTCCGTCGGCTACTTCAGTGGCGAGGGCCAGGAGGTCCTTCGCGGTGGCGCCGCCCCGGTTCGTCAGAGCCAAGGTGTGCTTCGTCGAGAGGCTGACCGGTCCCCGCTGGTGGCCCTTCTCGAAGCCTGCCGCTCCGATCAGCCAGGCTGCGGAGACTTTGATGCGGCCATCGGTCGTCGGCCAGTGCGGGGGTTCGCCTCCGGCTCGCTCTGCCACCTTGTGGAAGTCGGCCGCGCTGACGATCGGGTTGGTGAAGAAGGAACCGGCGCTCCAGGTGTCGTGGTCGCTTTCGTCGAGGACCATGCCCTTGCCGCGGCGCAGTTCCAGGACCGTTTCGCGGGCGCTGGCCAAGGGGACCCTGTCGCCCACCTCCACGCCGAGGCGCTTCGCGAGTTCGGCGTAGGCGACCGGCCGGGATTCGCCGGTGGCGTCGAGCCGGAAGTCGACGCTGAGCACCAGGTACCGGTCCGAGTGCTTGAAAACGCTGTGGCGGTAAGCGAATCCGCATTCGGCGGGAGTCCAGTCGCGGACCTCGTCGGTTTCCCGGTCCCAGACGCGAACCGATGCGATCGTGTGCGCGACCTCCTGGCCGTACGCACCGACGTTCTGGATCGGGGTCGCGCCCGCCGAGCCGGGGATGCCGCTCAAGCACTCGACGCCGGAGAAGCCGTTGGCGACGGTCCAGGCGACGAACTCGTCCCACACGTGCCCGGCCTGGACCCGGACCAGGTCGTCGCCGATCCGCTCGACGCCCTCGCCGCGCAGGAGCACGACCGTCCCGTCGAAGCCCTCGTCGCCGATCACCACGTTGCTGCCGCCCGCGAGGACCAGGGTCGGGCCCTTCGCCGCGCGCAGGATCTCGACCGCCTCCTCGGAGGAGGAGGCCTCGATCAGCTCGCGGGCCGGACCTCCTATCCTCAGCGTCGTGTACTCGCTGAGGGATTTGCCCGGAATCGGGCCGTTCGGGACCTGCTCGCTCGTTGGGCTGGCGTGTGTCACACCGGAAAGCCTAAGCTTTACGCAGGCTACGAGGAACGGCGGTCACCATGGCTAAGCTGCGCATCACCGACTACCTCACCGAGTTGAAGACCGAGGCCGCGGGCCTGCGCTCGGCGTGCGGACCCGAGGTGCTCGACCGCGTCGCCCCCTCCCGGCCCGACTCCACCGTGGGCGGCATCCTCCTCGAACTCGCCCGCGAATACCGCTGGGCCGTCGAAGCCCTGTTCACCCGCCCGTCAGCAGACGAGGACCTACCGCAGCCCCCACCGGTCACCGCCGAGGGCGCCGCCGTGCTCGACGTGTACGACCAGGCCCTCGCCGCCGTGCTCGACGCGATCGAGGCGCGCGGGGCCGACTCGCCCGCGTGGACGTGGGCGCCGGTGGAGTGGCGGGCCGAGTTCTGGCACCGGAGGGTCGCCGTCGCCACGGGGCTCGCCCGCTGGGACGTGCAGATGGCCGTGGGCGCGACCGCCCCCGTCCCCGCGGCGCTGGCGTCCGAAATGATCACCGAGGCGTTCGAGGCGTTCCTGCCCGTCGGCGCCCGCAGGGGCGCGCACCCGGACGCTTCGGGGCTCGTGCAGCTGTTCGCACAGGACGCGGACGCGACCTGGTTCGTGCGCCTGCGCGAGGGCCGCGTCGCGCTGCTCGACCAGCCCGATTCGCGCACTGAGCTGCAGGCCCGCGCGGCGGGCTCGGCCTCGGACATCGCGCTGGCGCTGTGGGGCCGGCTGCCGTTCGGGATCTGCGACGTGGCGGGCGACGAGGGCCTGCTGCAGGCCCTGCGGGTGGAATAACGTTTCGGTAAACCTTCGAGGGAAACCGGACAAACGTTCGGCCGCCACTTGGCAAAGGCATTCCCCCGCGGTTAGGCTCACCTGACGACCGCACGGTGCTGCGCATCACGCGGTCGTGATCGCAGCGCAGGGTCGCGCCGCCCCGGCGAAGGTCCCGCTCTGTGATGCAACAACCGCCTTTTACCACGGATCGTCTGGCACGTACCTGCCAGTGAAAGGGACCGAACATCATGGCAACAGTGACGTACGCGGGTGCCTCGCGCATCTACCCGGGCACCGAGAAGCCCGCCGTCGACAAGCTCGACCTGGAGATCCAGGAGGGCGAGTTCCTCGTCCTCGTCGGCCCCTCCGGCTGCGGCAAGTCCACCTCCCTCCGGATGCTCGCCGGCCTCGAAGAGGTCGACGAAGGCTCGATCTTCATCAACGACACCGACGTGTCGAACCTCCCCCCGAAGTCCCGCGACATCGCGATGGTCTTCCAGAACTACGCGCTCTACCCGCACATGTCCGTCTTCGACAACATGGCGTTCGCCCTCAAGCTGCGCCGCATGCCGAAGGCCGAGATCAAGCAGCGCGTGGAAGAGGCCGCGAAGCTCCTCGACCTCACCGACTACCTCGGCCGCAAGCCGAAGGCCCTCTCCGGCGGCCAGCGCCAGCGCGTCGCCATGGGCCGCGCGATCGTGCGCGAGCCGCAGGTGTTCCTCATGGACGAGCCGCTCTCGAACCTCGACGCCAAGCTCCGCGTCCAGACCCGTTCGCAGATCGCCTCGCTCCAGAAGCGCCTGGGCATCACCACCGTCTACGTCACCCACGACCAGGTCGAGGCGCTGACGATGGGCCACCGCATCGCGGTCATGAAGGACGGCCTGCTGCAGCAGTGCGACACCCCGCGCACCCTGTACGACAAGCCGAAGAACACCTTCGTCGCGGGCTTCATCGGCTCCCCGGCCATGAACCTCAAGACCGTGTCCCTGACCGAGGCCGGCGGCCTCTTCGGCGACGTGACCCTCCCGCTCTCGCGCGAGGTCCGCGACGCCGCGACCCAGGACGGCGGCGACAAGCAGGTCACCATCGGCATCCGCCCCGAGCACTGCAAGCTCGGCTCGGAGACCTCCGGCGGCATCCCGATCGAGGTCGACCTCGTCGAGGAGCTCGGTTCGGAGGCCTACGTGTACGGCCACGCCGCGTACAACGGCTCCTCGGAGCGGTTCGTCGTGCGCACCGAGTCGGCCAACGTCCCGCGTCTGGCCGAGACCGTGTACGTCGTCCCGGAGCCGGGCCACGAGCACGTCTTCCACGCCACCACGGGCGAGCGCCTGAACTAGCGCTCTCGGGCCTCTTCGGGGCCCGTTAGCAGGTCAAGACCAGAGGGGTCGCGCAACGGCGCGGCCCCTTTCGCGTGCAGTCAGCTCGTGTCCGAGCCGAAACGCGGCCGCAACGGGCCGGGCGCTACGGTATGAGTATGGCCACCCTCACTCCCCGTAGGCCACGGGTCGAAGGCGCCGACGGGTTCACCGTCGGCACCGGGTTCCACCGCGCCCTCGACGACGGGCGCCTGGAGTGCACCGTCTGCCCCCGGGCCTGCCGCCTGCGCGAGGGCCAGCGCGGCCTGTGCTTCGTGCGGGCCCGCCAGGGCGACCAGATCGTGCTCACCTCGTACGGCCGGTCCTCGGGGTTCTGCATCGATCCCGTAGAGAAGAAGCCCCTCAACCACTTCCTGCCCGGCACGCCCGTGCTCTCCTTCGGCACGGCCGGATGCAACCTGGCCTGCCGGTTCTGCCAGAACTGGGACATCTCCAAGTCGCGTGAGATCGACACGCTCGCTTCGGAGGCCGAGCCCGAGACGCTCGCCACGACCGCGAAACGACTGGGCTGCAGGTCGATCGCGTTCACCTACAATGACCCTACGGTGTTCCTCGAATACGCTGCGGACTGCGCCGACGCGGCCCGCGAGGCCGGGCTCAAAGCGGTGGCGGTCTCGGCGGGGTACATCAGACCCGAAGCGCGACAAGAGCTCTACGCGCACATGGACGCCGCGAACATCGACCTCAAGGCGTTCACCGAGGAGTTCTACCGCAAGATCGCGTTCGCTTCACTGAGGACAGTCCTCGATACACTCGAATACCTGGTGCACGAGACCGACGTGTGGACCGAGGTCACGACGCTCCTGATCCCCGGCCACAACGACTCGGACGGCGAGATCGCCGCCGAATGCGACTGGATCGCCGAGCACCTCGGCACCGACGTGCCGCTGCACTTCACCGCGTTCCACCCGGACTTCAAGATGCGCGACGTGCCGCCGACCCCGGTCGCGACACTGCGCCGGGCCAGGCGGATCGCGCACGGGGCGGGGCTCCGGTACGTCTACACCGGCAACGTGCACGACCCGGAGGGCCAGACGACGGTCTGCACGGACTGTGGCGAAGCCCTCATAGTGCGTGATTGGTACCGAATTGACCGGTATGCGGTGTCGGATAGCGGACAGTGCGGCCGTTGCGGCGCGGCCGTTCCCGGAGTTTTCGACGGACCGGCGGGAGACTGGGGTCCCAAGCGGCAACCGATCCGCATACCACCGCCGTCAACCAGACGCGCACCGGCACACGAAGGCTTACCGACCAGAGCCTTCACACCGACCATAGGAACCACCACCGGAAGACCTGCGATGCCTTCGATCAAATCAGACACCGTACGGCCCGCTGCCGTCGCCGGAGCCTTCTACCCGGCCGACCCCGGGCTGCTCCGCGCCGACATCGAGCGGCTCATCGACGCCGTGGGACCCGTGAGCGAACCGCTCGCGGCCGCCTACATCGCGCCGCACGCCGGCTACCGCTACTCCGGACCCGTCGCCGCCCAGGTCTACGCCCGCCTCGCCGCCCACCGCGGCCGCGTCAAGCGCGTCGTCCTCGTCGGCCCCTCCCACCACTACCCGCTCCGCGGGCACGCGGCCGCGCCGTACGCGCGCTGGGAGACCCCGCTCGGGGCGGTCGCGGTCGCGGCCACCAACGTGGTGGGCTCCTCGCGCCTGCCGCACGAGGCCGAGCACTCGCTCGAGGTGCAGCTGCCGTTCCTGCAGGTCGCACTCGGGCCGGACATCGAGGTCACGCCCGTGGCCTTCGGCATGGGCCAGTCGCCCGACGGCGCGCGGCTCATCGCCGCGCTGCGCGAGGAGGCGGGGGAGGACTCGGTCGTCATCTGCTCGACGGACCTCTCGCACTACCACGACCAGGCCACGGCGGAACGGATCGACGCCGCGACCGCCGAGGCGATCCGCAGCCTGCGGCCGCGCGAGATCGCACCGCAGCACGCGTGCGGGGTGTTCGCGCTGCGCGCGACGCTCGCGTGGGCGGACGCGACGGGCCGGCGCCCGCGCCAGCTCGCGCTGGCGACGTCGGCCGACACGGCGGGCACGCCCGACCGCGTCGTCGGCTACCCGGCCTTCGCGATCGAGAGCGCCATCCGAGCCGAGTAGCGCCCCGCCGGGCGTGAGCGGATTTCGCATTTGCGGGCATGTCGGACCCCTGTGGGAGAGTCGTCGTATTTACACCGGTGGTCGGAGGTGGATGCGGGTGGGAAGGGGCATGCCCTATAGCCCGCGGCCCGGCTCGTAAGCGGCGCCAGCCGCCGTGCCGCTCCCAGTGCGCGAGGGCGGTGTGACACGGCGCGATGAGGGGAAACTCGCATGCTGCGGCGCCCGGGCGACATCTACCCTTGAGGGCGTGACCGAGCACGAGCAGAACACCGACAGCGGCGACGACCTTCCCGAGCAGATGCTGATCCGGCGCGAGAAGCGCGCCGCCCTCCTCGCGGAAGGCAAGGAGCCCTACGCGCTCGGCTACCCGCGCACCCACACCCTCGCCGAGCTGCGCGAGCAGTTCGCGGGCCTCGCCGAGGAAGGCGAGGGCTCCGGCGTCACCGTCGGCACCACCGGACGGGTGATCTTCGTGCGCACCGGCGGGAAGCTCTGCTTCGCCCGCCTGCGCGACGGCGACGGCACCGAGTTCCAGGTCATGATCTCCCTCGCCCAGGTCGGCGAGGAGGCCCTCGCCGACTGGAAGCGCCTGGTCGACATCGGCGACCACATCGGCGTCACCGGCGAGGTCATCACCTCCAAGCGCGGTGAGCTGTCGGTCATGGCCGACTCGTACGCGATCACCGGCAAGGCCCTGCGCCCGCTGCCGGTGGCCCACAAGCCGCTCGCCGAGGAGACGCGCGTGCGCCAGCGCTACGTCGACCTCATCGTCCGCCCGGAGGCGCGCGCGAACGCCCGCAACCGCGCGAAGGTCGTGCGCTCGCTGCGCGACCAGCTCGACCACCGCGACTTCGTCGAGGTCGAGACCCCGATGATGCAGGTGCAGCCGGGCGGGGCGACCGCGCGGCCGTTCGTGACGCACATGAACGCGTACGACATGGACCTGTACATGCGCATCGCCCCCGAGCTCTATCTGAAAAGGTGCGTCGTCGGCGGCATCGACCGCGTATTCGAGATCAACCGGAACTTCCGCAACGAGGGCGCCGACTCGTCGCATTCGCCGGAGTTCGCGATGCTGGAGGCCTATCAGGCCTACGGCGACTACCGCACCATCGCGGGGTTGACGAAGTCGCTCATTCAAGGCGCCGCGCGTTCGGTGTTCGGGTCCGAGACGGTGGAACTCGCCGACGGCTCCCAGTACGATCTCGGCGGCGAGTGGACCGAGATCACCCTCTTCGGGTCCCTTTCCGAAGCGCTCGGAGAAACAGTGACCGTGGACACCCCGCTGGAGACGCTGCGGGTTTACGCGGAGAAAGTCGAACTCGGCGTCGACCCGAAGTGGGGCCCCGGGAAACTCGCGGAGGAATTGTTCGAGCTGCTGGTCTCCGACCACATCACGGCGCCGACCTTCGTGTTCGACTACCCGGAGGAGACGTCCCCGCTCACGCGCGGTCACCGCACCACTCCCGGCCTCACCGAGAAATGGGACCTGTACATCCGCGGTTTCGAACTCGCCACGGGCTATTCGGAGCTGATCGACCCGGTCGTCCAGCGCGAACGCCTGGAGGCGCAGGCCAGACTGGCCGCGAAGGGCGACGACGAGGCCATGGGCGTCGACGAGGACTTCCTGCGCGCGATGGAGTACGGCCTCCCGCCGCTGTGCGGGATGGGCATGGGAATCGACCGGTTGCTTATGGCGCTCACCGGACTCGGTATCCGAGAGACCATCCTCTTCCCGCTGGTGAAACCCGAATAGCAAAGCCATAGGAACCGCGCCGGATGGTCGCCCTTTTCTCGGGCCTCCCTCCGGCGCGGTCCCTTTTCGCCCGGATCGGGCGGCGACTCGGACGCATTCAGAAGCCAGGTGACCTGGACGGTAGCCGCGTATTCACAAATAGATGCGCCCACCCTCTTTCCCTTCGCTAATGGACTCGTATATGCTCTGGCACTAGCAGGACGGTTGTACCGGCAGCGCTAGTCGCTACAGTTCGAGAGGAATTTGCCATGGCGAAGAAGACACAGGTCATCCTGATCGACGATATCGACGGCAGCAAGGCTGAGGAGACCGTCAAATTCGCTATCGACGGGCAGGCCTACGAGATCGACCTCTCGGCCGGCCACGCGAAGGAACTGCGCGACGCCTTGGAGAAGTTCCAGGAGGCCGGCACCCGACTCGGCCGTTACAGCCTGGGCGCCCCCCGCGGCCCGGTCCGCGGCGCCGTCGCCCCGCGCCGCCAGACTGTGGACCGCGAGCAGAACAAGGCCATCCGCGAGTGGGCCGAGCGCAGCGGCAAGCGCGTCTCGCCGCGCGGGCGCATCCCGCAGGCGATCGTCGAGGAATACAACGCCGCGCACAACTAGTCAGCCCTCCGGCGAACCGACTTCGATGCCCGCTCTCCTCCCGGAGGGCGGGCATTTTCGCGTCCAGCGAACAGAGGGAGGGAAACGGGGCGGCGTTCCGTTGTTCGGGACGGGTGTCGTACCCGTCCGGCACCATTGGATTGCCGAGGCGGGGAGCGGGTATTGCGCTCACAGCGAACCTGTTATCACCGGGAATGGTCCAAGAGGCACGCTTGTTGTCACCCACGTGGCACCCGTCGTCCGCAGACCCGGGAGATAAGGTGTACCCACAGGGTTTTGCAAGCCACGACCAGTAACGACGACAAGTAGCGGCGGACGCGAGGAGCAGAAGCGCATGTTTGAACGGTTTACGGACCGTGCCCGACGCGTGGTCGTCTTGGCTCAAGAAGAAGCCAGGATGCTCAACCACAACTACATCGGCACGGAACACATCCTGCTCGGCCTCATCCACGAGGGCGAGGGCGTGGCGGCGAAGGCCCTGGAGAGCCTGGGCATCTCCCTGGAAGGCGTCCGCCAGCAGGTCGAGGAGATCATCGGCCAGGGCCAGCAGGCCCCGTCCGGGCACATCCCCTTCACCCCGCGGGCGAAGAAGGTGCTGGAGCTGAGCCTGCGCGAGGCGCTGCAGCTGGGCCACAACTACATCGGCACCGAGCACATCCTGCTCGGCCTGATCCGCGAGGGCGAGGGCGTGGCCGCCCAGGTCCTCATCAAGCTCGGCGCGGACCTCAACCGCGTGCGCCAGCAGGTGCTGCAGCTGCTCTCGGGCTACCAGGGCAAGGAGCCCGCGGGCGCGACCGCCGGGGGCACCTCCCAGGAGGCCCAGCAGTCCGGTTCGCTCGTGCTCGACCAGTTCGGCCGCAACCTGACGCAGGCCGCGCGCGACGGCAAGCTCGACCCCGTGATCGGGCGCCAGCGCGAGATCGAACGCGTCATGCAGGTCCTGTCCCGCCGCACCAAGAACAACCCGGTGCTCATCGGCGAGCCCGGCGTCGGCAAGACCGCCGCCGTCGAGGGCCTGGCGCAGGCGATCACCAAGGGCGAGGTCCCCGAGACGCTGAAGGACAAGCAGCTGTACACGCTTGACCTGGGCGCCCTGGTGGCCGGTTCGCGCTACCGCGGCGACTTCGAAGAGCGCCTGAAGAAGGTCCTCAAGGAGATCAAGACCCGCGGCGACATCATCCTGTTCATCGACGAGATCCACACGCTCGTCGGGGCGGGCGCGGCCGAGGGCGCGATCGACGCGGCCTCGATCCTCAAGCCCATGCTGGCCCGCGGCGAGCTGCAGACGATCGGCGCGACCACCCTCGACGAGTACCGCAAGTACCTCGAGAAGGACGCCGCGCTGGAGCGCCGCTTCCAGCCGATCCAGGTGGCCGAGCCGTCGCTGGCGCACACCATCGAGATCCTCAAGGGCCTGCGGGACCGCTACGAGGCGCACCACCGCGTGTCCATCACGGACGGCGCCCTGGTGCAGGCCGCGACGCTCGCCGACCGCTACATCTCCGACCGGTTCCTGCCGGACAAGGCGATCGACCTCATCGACGAGGCGGGCGCGAGAATGCGCATCCGCCGGATGACCGCACCGCCGGACCTCCGCGAGATCGACGAGGAGATCGCCGAGACGCGCCGCCAGAAGGAGTCCGCGATCGATGCGCAGGACTTCGAGGCCGCCGCGCGCCTGCGCGACACGGAGAAGCGCCTCCACGAGAAACGCGCCAAGCGCGAGCAGGAGTGGAAGGCCGGGGACCTGGACCAGGTCACCGAGGTCGACGAGGAGATGATCTCCGAGGTCCTGGCGAACTGGACCGGCATCCCGGTCTACAAGCTGACCGAGGAGGAGACCTCCCGCCTGCTCAAGATGGAGGAGGAGCTCCACAAGCGGATCATCGGCCAGGAGGACGCGGTCAAGGCCGTCTCCAAGGCGATCCGCCGCACCCGCGCCGGGCTCAAGGACCCGAAGCGCCCGTCCGGTTCGTTCATCTTCGCCGGCCCGTCCGGTGTGGGTAAGACCGAGCTGGCGAAGGCGCTCGCGGAGTTCCTGTTCGGCTCCGAGGACTCGCTGATCCAGCTCGACATGTCCGAGTTCCACGACCGGTACACGGTGTCGCGCCTGGTCGGTGCGCCTCCCGGGTACGTCGGGTACGACGAGGGCGGGCAGCTCACCGAGAAGGTGCGCCGCAAGCCGTTCTCGGTGGTCCTGTTCGACGAGATCGAGAAGGCCCACCCGGACGTGTTCAACACGCTCCTGCAGATCCTCGAGGACGGGCGTCTGACCGACGGCCAGGGCCGGATCGTGGACTTCAAGAACACGGTGCTGATCCTGACGACGAACCTCGGTACGAAGGACGTCGGCAAGGCCGTGTCGCTGGGCTTCCAGGCGGACGCGTCCGAGGGCGGCGACTACGACCGGATGAAGGAGAAGGTCTCGGAGGAGCTGAAGAACCACTTCCGCCCCGAGTTCCTGAACCGCATCGACGACACGATCGTGTTCCCGAAGCACTCGCAGGAGGCGATCGTCGCGATCGTCGACCTCATGGTCAAGCGCATCGAGGACCAGCTCGCGAACCGCGACATGGCCCTGGAGCTCACGGACAACGCGAAGCTGTACCTGGGGCACAAGGGCTACGACCCGGTGATGGGCGCGCGGCCGCTGCGCCGCACGATCCAGCGCGAGATCGAGGACACGCTCTCGGAGAAGATCCTCTTCAACGAGTTCGTGCCCGGCCAGATCGTGATCGTGGACGTCGACGGGGACCCGAAGGACGTCGAGAAGACGCACCTGACGTTCCGCGCCGCCGACAAGCCCGCGAGCGTGCCCGACACGCCGCCGGCCGAGCTCGCCGGCGAGCGGGCCCCGAAGAGCCCGGGTGCGGGCACGGGGACCATGCCGCCGAAGAGCCCGGGGGCCGGGCCGCGCGGCGGCCAGGTCGGCCAGGGCGGCGCCGCTTAACCGCGGAGCCTCCGGACACGACGAGGAGGGGCGGGACCGCACGGTCCCGCCCCTCTCGCATGCCCTGAGCGCCCGTCCGCGGGCACGAAAAAAGCCGGAGCGCCCGCTCCGGCTTCCTTCAACTCCTAGTGGCGGAGGATAGGGGATTCGAACCCCTGAGAGCTTTCACTCAACACGCTTTCCAAGCGTGCGCACTAGGCCACTATGCGAATCCTCCGCAGAGCACTTTACTGGACGCCCCGACCGCCCGCCAACCGGGTTCGACGACGTGACCTCGGCTACCGTCGGGGCTCGCCCGGTTCGGCGACGGGCGCGGCGTGCGGTAGACTTTCGCCCGTCTCCCATGCGGCGTCATCTTGTGAACCTCCCCAGGGCCGGAAGGCAGCAAGGATAAGCGGGCTCTGTCGGGTGCGTGGGAGACCCAGCCGCCTTAGCTCAGTCGGTAGAGCGATTCACTCGTAATGAATAGGTCAACGGTTCGATTCCGTTAGGCGGCTCCAACACGAAAGGCCCCGGTTCCCACCGGGGCCTTCGTCGTATCTGCGGGTCAGTCGGCGGCGGGGAGCCGCACCGTCACCACCAGGCCGCCTTCGGAGCGGGGCGCGGCGGTCGCTTCGCCGCCGTGGGCTTTGGCGATGGCGCGGACGATGGAGAGGCCGAGCCCGGCGCCTTTGGAGGCGGTGGCGAGGCGTTCGGTGCCGAGGCGGCGGAACGGCTCGAACAGGCCCTCGACCTCGAACGCGGGAACGACCGGGCCGGAGTTCGCGACCTCCAGGACCGAGGATTCGCCGTCGCGGCGGGTCGATACCCGCACCCAGCCGTCCTCGCCGGTGTTGTAGCGGACCGCGTTCTCGACCAGGTTCTGCACCAGGCGTTCCAGCAGCACCGGGTCGCCCTGCGCGGGCGCCTCCTCGCAGTCGGCCGTCACGGTGACGGCCCCGGACGGCGTCTGGACGACCACGTGCTCCGCCACATCCGCAAGATCCACATAGGAACGATCGGTGAGTTCGCGGTCGGAGCGCATGAGCAGCAGCAGCCCGTCGATGAGCCGCTCGTGCCGCGTGTTGACCTCCAGCAGCGTCTCGCCCAGCAGCCGCACGTCCGCCGACGCGTCGGCGCGGTGCACGGCCACCTCGAGGAGCGCCCGCGTCACCGTCAACGGGGTGCGCAGCTCGTGGGAGGCGTTGGAGATGAACGCGCGCTGGCCGTCGAAGGAGTGGTCGAGGCGCTCCAGCATCCGGTTGAACGTCTCGGCGAGCTCCCGGAGCTCGTCGCGGGGGCCGCTCACCTTGATGCGCCGGTGCAGGCCCTTGTCGGCGGCGGGGGACTCGGCGATCTGCGCCGCCGTGTCCGTCACATGCTGCAGCGGCCGGAGCATCCGGCCCGCGACGAGCCAACCCAGTGCGATCGTCGCCAGACTCACCAGGAACAGCGCGAGCACGCCCTGGTTCATGATCTCCCCGAGCGCCTCCCCCCAGACCTCGCCCACGATGAGGAGCTGGTGGCTCTCATTGAGCACGGCGTCTTCAGGAAGCGTCGCCAGCTCTTTGATGTTCGACGACTCGAACCCGGAGACGTTCCCGCCCGTGCCGGGAACGGAATCGGCGACGAGGCTGTACGTCAGGAACAGCAGCAGCAGCCCGCCGAGCACGAACAGGCCGCCGTAGACGAGGGTCAGCCGGGCACGGAGCGTCAGGCGCACAGGCGATCTCATTTGAGGTGGTACCCCACTCCGGGCTCGGTCAGGACCACCGGCGGGTCGCCGAGTTTGCGCCTGAGCTTGAGGATGGTCATGCGCACGGCCTGCGTGAACGGGTCGGTGTGCTCGTCCCAGGCCTTCTCCAGCAGCTGCTCCGCCGACACCGGCGCCCCGTCGGCCCGCAGCAGCTCGGTCAGGACCGCGAACTCCTTGCGCGACAACGGCACGTACCGGCCGTCGCGGAACACCTGGTGCAGGTGCGTGTCGAGGGTGATCCCGGCCCGCGAGAGCACCGGCGGCGCCGCCGGGCGCGCCCGCCGGCCCAGCGCCGCCACCCGCGCCGCGAGCTCCCGGAACGCGAACGGCTTCGGCAGGTAGTCGTCCGCGCCGAGCGCCAGCCCCGCCACCCGGTCGTCGATGTCGGAGGCCGCAGTGAGCATCAGCACCCGCGTCTCCCCGCCCTCCGCGGCCACCGCCCGGCACACCTGGTCGCCGTGCACGCCCGGCAGGTCCCGGTCGAGGACCACCACGTCGTAGTCGTTGACGCCGAGCCGTTCGAGCGCCGCGGCCCCGTCGAGCGCGACGTCGACCGCGTGCGCCTCACCCCGCAGCCACTCCGCCACGGCATCGGCGAGCAGCGGCTCGTCCTCCACCACCAGGATTCTCATGCCCTCCATCATGGCCCGCCCGGTGTTGCCGCGGCGTTGCCGCCGCGGCCGACGCCCGCGCAACACCCCAACCGCTCCACTGGAAGGGCGGCCGGGACCGGCCCGGCCGCCGAAGAACGGAGCACCCCCCCATGCGCCACCGCACCGCGGCCCTCCTCACCCTCCTCGCCCTCGCCGCCACCGCGGCCTGCACCCCCGACGACCCGCCCGGCGACGACACCGAGGAGCTCGCGAAAGCCGTCGAATACTCGGAGTGCATGCGCGACAACGGCATCGCCGAGTTCCCCGACCCGGAGCAGGACGGGAACGGCGGCGGACTCGAACTCCCCGAAAGCATCGACCCCGACAGCGACGAGTTCGCGGCCGCCGCCGACGCCTGCGAGCAGCACATGCCCGGCCCCGACCCCGAGGACATGATCGACGCCGACCTCTACGCCGACCTCCTCGACTACGCCGAATGCATGCGCGACGCCGGCATCGCGGCGTTCCCCGACCCCGAGGAGGACGGCCTCAACGTCCGCTTCGACGAGCTCGGCATCGATCCCGACAGCGACGACTACCAGGCGGCCCTCGACGCCTGCGAGGACCAGCGGCCCGACGCCGGGGCCCTCCACGACGGCTCCTGACCCGCACGGCGTTGCCGCCGCATTGCCGTTCCGGCTTACGGCCGGGCAACGCCCAGGCGACTGTACTGACCCTGCCGCCGGGACCTCCCCGGCGCGACGAAAGGACGAAACCCGATGCGGCGACACACGATCGCACTCCTCCTGGGCCTCCTGGCCCTCTCGGCTGCCGCGTGCAGCGACGACCCCGGCGACGGCGGCGTCGCCAGCGTCGACGGCGCCGGCACCGAATCCGCGGCCGAAGACGAAGGCGAGGAGCTGGAAGGCTTCGAGGAGGCGCTGGCCTACTCGGAGTGCATGCGGGACAACGGCATCGCCGAGTTCCCCGACCCCGAGCAGCACGGCGACGGCGTCGGCCTCTCCCTCCCCGAGGGCATGGACCCCGCCGACGAGGACTTCAAGGCCGCCGAGGAGGCCTGCGAGGACCTGATGCCCGGCCCCGAAGAGGGCGCGACGCTCGACCCGGAGGTCTACGAGGCGCTCCTGGACTATTCGGAGTGCATGCGCGAGAACGGCGTCACGGAGTTCCCGGACCCGGAGCCCAACGGCGGCATCGTCATGAACGGCGAGATGGGCTTCGACCCCGAGAGCGAGGAGTTCCAGGCGGCCGAGCAGGTCTGCGCGGAGCTGCGTCCCGAAGGCCCCGGCGGCGACGGCCCTGAGAACGACAGCGAGGACGAGTGATGACCCGCAGGCGCAAGGGCGGCGCGGGGAAGGCCGTCGCCGTCACCGCCGTCGCGATCGCGGCCGCCGGTGCCGCGGCCGCGGCGCTCGGCTTCGACCCGCGGGCGTTCTTCGAGGAGGCCGAAGCCGGTGCGGCGCAGGAGACTCCGGCGACCGCCGAGGTCGTGCAGCAGACGCTGACCGAGACCGTCACCGTCTCGGGCGACCTCGGCTACGGCGACGTGCTCGGCCTGGACTGCTACCGCAGCGGCACCTACACGTCGCTGCCGAAGGCGGGCGACGTGATCGGGCGCGGCGGCGAGCTGTACGCGGTGGACGACCAGCCGGTGGTCCTCCTGTACGGCTCCCTCCCCGCGTACCGGTCCCTGACGCCGGGCGCCGAAGGCCACGACGTCGAGCAGTTCGAGGAGAACCTCGCCGCCCTCGGCTACGACGGGTTCACTGTGGACGACGAGTTCACGGACGCGACGGCCGCCGCTGTCAAGGAGTGGCAGGAGGACCTGGGCCTGACCGAGACCGGCGGCGTCGAGCTCGGCCAGATCGCCTACGCCCCAGGGGAGATCAGGGTCGACACCGTGAGCGTCGAACCGGGCGACGCGGCCCAGCCGGGCACCCCGGCGCTCGACTACACGGGCCTCGACAAGGTCGTCACCGTCGAGGTCGACCTGGAGGACCAGGAGCTGGTCACCGTCGGCGAGGCCGTCGCGGTCACCCTCCCCGACGGGACGGAGGCCACGGGCACCATCGCCGACTCCGAGACCCTCGTCAGCGAGGAGGACACGCAGAGCGGCACCGAGTCCACCACGTACCTGGAGGTCACCGTCGCCGCCGACGACCCGGCGGTGTTCGACGGCCTCGACCAGGCCGCCGTGGACGTCGGGTTCGCCGGGGAGACCGTCGAGGACGTCCTCACCGTCCCCGTGGAGGCCCTCCTCGGCCTCGGCGGCGGCGGGTACGGCCTGGAGATCGCCCACGGCAGTACGACCGAGGTGATCGCGGTCGAGACCGGCCTGTTCGCCGACGGCGCCGTCGAAGTGAGCGGCGAGGGCCTGGAAGCGGGCATGGCCGTCGTGGTGCCGTCATGACCGACTCGGACCTCGCTGCGGACCCCGGGCCGGTGGTCGAACTCGACGGCGTCTCGAAGACCTACCCGGGCGGGGTGCGGGCGCTGCGCGGCGTCACCCTCCGCATCGACGCGGGGGAGATGTGCGCGATCGTCGGCCCCTCCGGCTCGGGCAAGTCGACGATGCTGCACCTCATCGGCACGCTCGACCGGCCCAGCGAGGGCACGGTCCGCATCGACGGGTTCGATGTCGCGCGCCTGAAGGACAAGCAGCTGTCCGCGCTGCGCGCCACCAGGATCGGCTTCGTCTTCCAGCAGTTCCACCTCGCGGTCGGCCAGCAGGTCCTCGACAACGTCGCCGACGGCCTCCTCTACTCGGGGCGGCGCGGGCCCGACCGGCGCGCCCGCGCCGCGCAGGCCCTGGAGAAGGTGGGGCTCGCGCACCGCCTCGACCACCTGCCGAACGAGCTCTCCGGCGGCGAACGCCAGCGCGTCGCGGTCGCCAGGGCGATCGTCGGCGAACCGGCGGTGCTCCTCGCGGACGAACCGACGGGGAACCTCGACTCCGTGTCGGGCTCCGGCGTCATGGCGCTCCTGCACGAACTCCACGCGGCCGGAACCACCGTCGTGGTCATCACGCACGACCAGGACATCGCGAAGTCCCTGCCCCGCCAGGTCGCGATGCGCGATGGGGAGGTGGTCTGAATGGCGGCACCGACCGGCCCCGAACCGTCCGCGAAGTCGCTGCGGGCCGCGCGCATGCACCCGGGCGACGTCCTCCGCGTCGGCGCCACGGGCCTGCGCACCCGGCCCCTCCGGGCCTGGCTTTCCGCGCTGGGCATCGCCATCGGCATCGCGGCGATGATCGCGGTCGTCGGGATCTCCTCGTCGAGCCGCGCCGAACTCGACCGGCAGCTCGCCGCGCTCGGCACGAACCTGCTCACGGTCTCGCCGGGCACGTCGATGATGAGCGGCGAGGTCGGCGTCCTCCCTTATGAGGCGGTGTCGATGATCGGGCGGATCGCGCCGGTCACGGAGGTCGCGGCGGTCGGCCAGGTCCCGGAGACGAACGTGTACCGCTCCGACCGCATCCCGGAGGCCCAGAGCGGCGGGATGACGGTGTGCGCGGCCGAGCTCGCCCTGCTGGAGACGGTGGGCGCGGCGCTCGCCGACGGCGCGTGGCTGAACGAGGCCACGTCCCGGTACCCGGCCGTGGTGCTCGGTGCGGGCGCGGCGGAGCAGCTGGGGGTCACCGGCGCCGGCGTCGACGTCTACATCGGAGGCCAGTGGTTCACGGTCGTGGGCGTGCTGGAGCCGATCGTGCTCGCCCCCGAGCTGGATCTGACCGCGCTGGTCGGCTGGGAGGCCGCGACGGCGTATCTCGGTTTCGACGGGCACGCGACCACGGTGTACACGCGCGCTGAGGACGCTTACGTGCTCGATGTGGCGGGGGTGCTGGCGGCGACGGCCGATCCTTCGGCGCCGGACGAGATGTCGGTGTCGCGGCCTTCGGACGCCCTGGAAGCGCGGCAGGCCGTGGACTCGGCGTTCACGGGGATGCTGCTCGGCTTGGGCGCGGTGGCGCTGCTGGTCGGCGGGGTGGGGGTCGCGAACACGATGGTGATCTCGGTGCTGGAGCGGCGCAGCGAGATCGGGCTGCGGCGGTCGCTGGGGGCGACGCGGGGGCAGGTGCGGGTGCAGTTCCTCGCGGAGTCGCTGCTGCTGAGCGCCCTCGGCGGCCTCGGCGGGGTCCTTATCGGAACGGCGGTCACGGTGGGTTACGCGTCGTCGCAGGGCTGGCCCGCGGTGGTCCCGTACTGGGCGAGCGTCGGCGGTGTGGGCGCGACGCTGTTCATCGGCGCGGTCGCCGGGCTGTACCCGGCCGTGCGGGCGTCGATGCTCTCCCCGACGGAGGCCCTTGCGACCCAATAGGAAAAGGGCGGCGCCCGGAAGGCACCGCCCCATAGGAAGCGGCGGGCGCCCTCACTGGGCGGCCGCCGCTCGACTGGCTCCTAGATGTACTGGTCGAGGACCGGGGTCAGCAGGCCCGCGATCTTCGCGTGCCCGGCGTCGTGCGGGTGCACGTTGTCGCTGGTGTCGGTGGCCGCGTCGACCCAGCCGGTGGTGTCGACGTAGTGCACTTTCGCGTCACCGGCGGCGTTGCGGTTCGCGACCGCGTTCTGCACCTCGGTGAGCAGGCGGCCGCGGAAGACGCCCATCGCGAGGATCTCCGCGTTCGGGTACGAGGCGCGGGCGCGCTCCAGGAGCGTGATGTAGTCGGCCTGGAACTGCGCCGCGGTCACCTTGTTGTTGGTGCCCAGGTTGATGACGACCGCGTCGGTCCGGTACCGGTTGAAGTCCCACATCAGGTTCGCGTCCTGGTTGCCGGTGCGCAGGAACCAGTCGACCATGCCGCGGCAGTCGGTGGTGGAGACGCACGCGCCGCCCTCGGCGACCTGCATGTGGGAGGCGCCGAGCGCTTCGGACGTGAGCCACGCGTAGGTCGAGAACGGCCGGTTGGCGTTCGGCTGGCCCACGGTGATGGAGTCGCCGATGAACTCGACGTGCTTGGCGGGCCGCGAGGTCGCGCTGGTGGCGCCGCCGGAGGCGAGGATGAACCCGCCGAAGGACGGGTCGCCGGTGTAGGACCCGGCCCGCTCGCGGAAGCCGATGCGGATCTTGTGGGTGCCGGAGCCGAGGCCGGTCTTCACCGTGACGTCGCCGGAGACGGCGCGCATCCAGGTGTAGGCGCCGCCGTCGACCGAGTAGTACATGTCGATGGTGCTGCGCAGCTTGACGCCGATCGAGGAGCCGGTGAAGGCCGTCTCGACGTAGGCGCCGGCCCAGCCCATCGTGTACCAGGAGGCGTTGGTGACGGTGTCCCAGCGGCCGTAGAACTGGACGTTCGGGTCGTTGAGCGCGCCGGTGCCGGAGCTGATCGGGACGAGCTTCCAGTGCTGCGACTCGAGGTTGTTGCGGTCGTACTGGGAGACGCGGGTGCCCGCGGTGGTGGACCACTCCCAGTTGTCGAGGGCCTTGGCGGAGTTGCGGTTCACGAGTTCGACACTGCCGTCGGACTGGGTGTTGACCTGCCACTGCTGGTTGGTGCCGCCGTTGCTCGTCCACTGGGTGATGTCGGCGCCGTTGGCGGTGGACTTGGCGTAGACGTCGAGGACCTGACCGGAGTGCCGGGCTTCGATCCGGTAGTAGCCGCTGCCCGCGTCGACGAAGCGGAACTGCTGGTTGGTGCTGGTGGACGGGGTGGCGAGGACGGCTTTGGCGCCGGTGGTGGTGGAGGCGCCCTCGATGCTGACGGCGAGCCCGGAGTGGTCGTTGACGATCCGGTACCAGACGTTGGTCTCGACCGCGGAGGCCGGAGCGGCGCCGAGGGCGGTGAGGCCCGCGGCGGCGCAGACGGCGACGACGGCCGCGGCGACCCACCGGGCGAGTCCGGTGCGTCTCGGGATGGGAGTGCGCAAGGGGAACTCCTTCAATTGAAACGTTTAAATGTCTTGCTACCGTTTGAGGATACCGCTTACACGTGAGCAGGGCCACCCCTCCCAACACCCGAAAACAGCAAGCCCGCGACACCAGACGACACCCCCCGCACCCAGAACACACCCCCCGCTGTGCCCGCCGCACCAACTCCACCGGTCGCGCCGCCACATGTCGGACCCACGCCGTACCCTGACAACAACACCAGAGCCCCGGCCAGCAGGAGGACGACGTGGCACTCGCGCTCTACCGCAAATACCGCCCGCAGACCTTCGCCGAGGTCGTAGGCCAAGAACACGTCACCGAACCCCTCATCAACGCCATCCGCGCCGGACGCCTCAACCACGCCTACCTCTTCTCAGGCCCCCGCGGCTGCGGCAAGACCTCCTCCGCCCGCATCCTCGCCCGCTCCCTCAACTGCGCCCAAGGCCCCACCCCCGAACCCTGCGGCGAATGCCGCTCCTGCAAAGCCCTCGCCGCCGACGGCCACGGCTCCGTCGACGTCATCGAAATCGACGCCGCCAGCCACGGCGGCGTCGACGACGCCCGCGAACTCCGCGAACGCGCCGTCTTCGCCCCCGTCGACTCCCGCTTCAAGATCTACATCATCGACGAAGCCCACATGGTCACCGCCGCAGGCTTCAACGCCCTCCTCAAACTCGTCGAAGAACCCCCCGAATACGTCCTCTTCATCTTCGCCACCACCGAACCCGACAAAGTCCTCCCCACCATCCGCTCCCGCACCCACCACTACCCCTTCCGCCTCATCGCACCCCCCGCCATGCGCGAACTCTGCCGCAAACTCTGCGACGAAGAAGGCGCCAACGTCGCCGACGACGTCCTCCCCCTCGTCGTCCGCGCCGGAGGCGGCTCCGCCCGCGACACCCTCTCCGTCCTCGACCAGCTCATCGCAGGCGCCGGACCCGAAGGCGTCACCTACGAACGCGCCGCCGGACTCCTCGGCGTCACCGACGCCGGACTCCTCGACGACATGTGCGAAGCCTTCGCCGCCGCCGACGGCCGCGCCGTCATGGAAACCGTCGAACGCGTCACCGAAGGCGGCCACGACCCCCGCCGCTACGCAGGCGACCTCCTCGAACGCCTCCGCGACCTCATCGTCCTCCACCAAGTCCCCGACGCCGGCACCACCGGCCTCGTCGACGCCCCCGCCGACCAGCTCGCCAAAATGACCAGCCAAGCCACCCGCATGGGCACCTCCACCCTCACCCGCATGGCCGAAACCATCGCCGCCGGACTCGCAGGCATGCGCGGCGCCACCGCCCCCCGCCTCCTCCTCGAACTCGCCTGCGTCCGCGCCATCCTCCCCGGCTCCGACGAATCCATGGCCGGACTCACCCAACGCCTCGAAACCCTCGAACAGCGCGCCGCAGGAGCCGCCTTCGCCGCCCCCGCCCGCGACACCGCAGCAGCGGGCCCCGCAGGCCCCGCCGCGGCACGAGCCGCGCTGGCAAAGGCAGCAGAACCCGCCGCGGTCCCAGCCCCCGCCCCGGCCGCACCAGCGGAAGACCCGGCCCCCGCTTCGACCGCCGTCCCGCCATGGGAAGAAGAGGCCCCACAACCGACACCAGCCGCCGCAGCCACTCCCGCCCAGGTCCCCGTCCCCACCCCCGCCCCCGTGGACGACTGGGCCGACGCCGAGCCGGTCCCGGCTCCCGCCCCTGAGCCGGAAGCACCCGCGTACGCGCCCGCCGCGGACGCGGGCGGCATGACCGCCGCCTCGATCCGGCGCCAGTGGGACCGGATCATGATGGCGGTCAAGGACAAGAAGCGCACCACTGCCGCGCTGCTGCAGGACGCGACGATCGCGGACGCCTCTGACAACGAGGTGGTGCTGGCGTTCAAGCACGCCTTCCATGCCGAGAACCTGCAGAAGGAGCCCGCGTACGGGATCGTCGTGGGCGTCTTCAACGACGTGCTCGGCGGCAGCTGGAAGATCCGGTGCGAGGTGGGGGAGGCCGGGAGCCTCCCAAAAGCGGTGACGGGAACGGCGCCTAGCCCGGCGCCGAGCCGCCCTGCGCCTGCCGCGCCGCAGAGCGCGGGGACGAGCGCTCCCTCCCGCCAGGCCGCCGCGCCCGCTGCGGAGTCCTTCGAGGAGCCTCCGGCCGACGACTACGACGAGCCGAGCCCCGACGACCCGGTGGCCCCAGGCGGCTTCGGCACGAGCGAGGAGCAGGCCGTCAAACTCCTGACGACCGCCTTCAGCGCCAAGCAAATTGCCTGATCAACCCTCACAAAGTTATCCACAGGCAGTTGACCTGCCCAAACATCCTGCCCCGTTGAAGTTATCCACAGGCGGAAACTTTCTGTTGCCACTCCACTACTCAACATGTTGTAGTAGATAGCAAAAACGGATTCGAAAGCCATCTGGCACCGGCGGGATGGCGGCGACACAAGGGGATTCGCGAACGTCGTCATACCGAGGTCACGCGCGGCACTCCAGCCGCGCGTGGT